>NZ_JBSVEM010000004.1:0-282216 GCF_056312285.1 Pseudoalteromonas sp. ABE4_541 | reverse complement strand
CGATGATAGTGTGGCAGTTGCCATGTGAAAGTAGAACATCGCCAGGCACCTATTAAGAGAAAGCCCGATTCGAAAGAGTCGGGCTTTTTTGTTGTGTGCAAAATTGTCTCGTTGTCGTTAACCCTTTGCAACTATAAACCTTTTCATAAAAATAAATCTATCATATATGATATGAAACAATACGCTGGTTTCGGTTAAAAGGAATTGTAGTTTTGAAGGATGTTACAGTCACAATAGATTGGGTGCTAATTACAGGAAAGTTAATCGTATTATTTATTCTCTTACTTTGCTCTCAAGTTGGTATTAAAGAAATGTTGAGGGGAACAAGGTCAGCAAACTACATTGGGCAAACAGAGTTTTCAGTATTTGTCGTTGTTTTGATAAGTTTTTGTTTTGATTTTTTGGGCCGTTTTCTCTCTGAGGGGTTATTAACCGCAGATCTTAGTGCTGGGGCAAAACGTCAGTTATATTATCTGTTGTTTGCTGTACATGAGTTGTTGTGCTTAGTTTTGATCATTCATCTACATGAGAGACAAAAGCTCTCTTTGACACGCCACACAAGGATTATTTGCTATTTGATCGCAACAACCATCACTATGGTTGCGATGAGGTTTCTAGACCGCGTCATATTTGAAACTAATTTTCTTGGTTCAGTTTATACCTATTTCATAGTACTAATAAACACAAGCGTTGTACTGGTTATGATGAGTTATGCGCTGAGCAAAGCCATTAGACGGGTTTCCAAAAAATAATGACCTGACAGTGCGTATATTTGGGCACTATCTTTAATTATTTATGTTTACATTTAACCAATAGACTCGTCATGGCTTCTTTTTTTAGTTGCTTAGATTGCTCGTATTCTTCACGAGTGCACTTTACTTTACCGTAAACATCCTTTCTCAGCAGCGTTTCAGCCATTTGCATTTTAGGCTGGTAAATTTTCTTATAGGCGTTAAATACGCCTTTGCCATCTCTGCCGAGTTTAGCAATGAGTATGCTGATGTCTTGCTCGGTGATTAATTCACCTTTCATAAGGGCTTGTCTAATGGGTTCAATCGCTTCATTAAACTCGTTGCGTCTATCTCGACCTATGTTAAGTGAATAACCTAGCCAGGCACCTACAATCATTCCAATAAAGCCGCCAACAAGTAATCCGACTATCATTTTGGACATAGGAAAACCTCATGAGCCTTAGTTATGACTATCCACTCTTACCTAACAGTGTAATTGATAATGGGAATATTGCCCGAGCTTAATGTATTAGGCAGAATTATATCTTCTAAAGTACCAGTACATCTGGAAGTAAAGGTAGGTGCGTTAACTTTAAATACCAGTGCGTCAGAGTTCGCATGATGGACTCTTGATAGGGGGAAAGCATATATAAAGAAGCTGCAACAATACACACCTGTATCAAGCTTGCCAATGGGGAGTTGAGAGATAACGGTTTTAAGGCTGTGCCAAATGATGCCTTTAGCTCATTATTATTAATGTCGACGCTATAGCATTCATCCAGCGTCAAATGAATTAGCATACCAAGCGTTACACTGAGTGAAACGAGCAGTGCGAATTGAATTGTGCGACCAGCGATTAACGCCAGATTAGCAGCTAACAATGCACACATGAGTACATTGAGTAATGAATGACTTGCGCCCCTGTGTATGGTGAATTTTTCAAATAGAGGCTTTAGTAAATACATCACACCAACATAAACACTTATCGCGCCTAGCCAAATGCCGATTAGAGATTCAAACTCGATAAGCCTAGGAAGTGATATTGCGCCACATAATGCAAATATTGAGAACAAACTATTTAATGACTTTGAATTGTCGGCATCTAAATCAGGCAAAAGGCCTGCTAGACTGCCGATAATGAAAATGGTCAACGTGTCAGTCGTGCTGGCAATTGATGTTGCAAGGACTACTGAGCACAAGGCCGCGCTCGTGATCACAGATGCTTGCAAATGCGTTGAAAAATTTGCCATAGCTACTCCTTAATGCTGGCAATAAATATGCGGGTTAGGTCGAGTATTTGAAGTTAGTTTTGCGATGGATTTATTATGTTGTTGAAGAGAAAAGTTGGTAATTCTATTCCTTTATATCTTCAACAACATTGTTAAATGGGCTAAGCTTTATTTAGGTTGGGCGTCTAAAGATTGACCATTAATGCCAATTGAATCATCGCTCATTAGATACAAGTAGGTTGGCATAATGTCTTCAGGTGTTTTTAAAGAATCTTTATCTTCACCAGGAAATGCGGCGGAACGCATGCTTGTGTTGGTTGCACCTGGATTGATACAGTTAATGCGGATCCCTGTTTTGCCTACTTCTTCAGACCAAGTTTGCATCATACCTTCAGTAGCAAACTTAGATATTGCATATGGCCCCCAAAACTCACGTCCCTTCCTACCAACGCCAGAAGAGGTGAATACAACTGACGCGTTTTCAGCCTTTCTAAGAAGAGGAAACATGTACTTCGTGATCATAGCTTGCGCTGTTACGTTTACTTTCATAATATTTTCAAACGTTGATACACAAAAGTGTTCAAGCGGGCCCAATGAGCCTAATATAGAAGCGTTGTTGAGCAAACCATCTAATTTACCAAATTGCTGTTCGATTGTGGCTGCTAAATCGCGATAGTTTTGCTTGCTTGCTCCACGCATATCAAGCGGAACGATGGCCGGTTGTGGGTAGCCTGCGTTAACTATTTCATCATAGACGCATTCGAGTTTTTTAGTGGTTTTACCTAATAAAATTACGGTTGCACCGTGTTTTGCATAGGTGATTGCGGCAACACGGCCTATGCCGTCACCTGCACCAGTTATTAAAATTGTTTTATTCTCTAGGGCATTAGCCGGGGCATTATAATCGTGCATTTTTAACCTCAACTGGTAAATTTTGCACATTTTACCACAGGTTATCGCATTTATTGTAAATATAGGTGGCGAAAGGCTACACTTTACGTTAACTTTAACTGGTCTAATGTCTTATTAAAAACACTATTACATAGATTTAACGAATTAGAACATAAATAATAATAAGATTATGTCGGAGCCTAAAAAATGAAAAAAATGCTACTCTCACTCGCGATTTCTTCAGTCCTTGTTGGCTGTGGTGGCGGTGAAACTTTAGAAGATGTAAAAAAAGAAACAGCACCCGTATTACCTACAGCCGCAATTAAATTCGATCCGTCAAATAGCGTAATCTCCGTTCCAAATGACTTATTACTCAGTGGTACAAAAGATGGCACCCTTAACCTGCCTGGTGAGCTGGATGAAAATGGCAGCCCAGCAGTAACGCGTGCCCATTATGCTTCTCCATCATTAGCACTAGGTGCATTGGATGGTTGGTCTACACAAATGCCTTATGTCATTGATCTAAGTATACCAGCTGGCTATGCGATTGACGCTCAGTCTGTGAGTGACCCATCATCTGTACGCATTTTTGAAGTGGTTATGGGCGCGGATCAAAGTGATGAGCAGTGTAAAGATGAAGCCGCAGGTACTGCGTGTCGCTTGGTCGCTGAGTTAGAAAATGGCCCAACGGGTGATTTTATCGCGGCGCTCAACAGCACGGGCGATGGCATTGCTGTACAGCCTCTTAAGCCTTTTAAAGCAGGCAAAACTTACATTACTGTGTTGACTGACTCTTTGAAAATGGAAGATGGTCGTTCCATAAAGGCATCCTCAACGTATACATTACTTCGACAGACTGACAACTTAGTGACTGATACACAATTAGCGCTTCAAGCGGTAGTTAGAAGTTATGAAAAGGCGGTTACTTCTAATGGCAGCCTTTCGAAAGAAAACATTATTTACACTGCTGCTGCGACGATGCAATCAGTTGGGCCTGTAGTTGGCACAATTAAGAAGCTGATGGCAGCAAGCATAGCAACAGGGGCTAATCCTAAACTGACAGTGCCAGAGCAGCCTGTGATGACTGTATCGGACGCACTTGAAGCTACGATCCCAGACCCTACAGCACGGGCTCCTTTCCAAGCTGTTCAATATATGCGTGGTAGTATTCAATTGCCCATGTATTCTGCAAAACCGGCTTCTAAAGACCCTGCAAGTGCTGCTGATACATATTGGCGCGCACAGTGCGATAGCGCAGTTGCTGTTCAAGGTTATCAAGCTTTTGTAGGTGGTGTGTTGCCAGAGCCTCAAGCTGATACAAACGACGCAGCGTGTGCCGCAATGTCTGGTGGTGTTTTACGCGACTTTGGTTTAGATAGCACACGTTTCTTGACAAAATATAATACCATTCCACAAGTACAATGGTTGGCTAATGTACCTGTTCAAATTACAAAACCAATTCCAGCTTTGTTGGGAATAGAGCAACCTGCAACGGGCTGGCCTGTGGTTATTTTGCAGCACGGTATTACTACAAGCAAAGAAGCCATGCTTGGTTTAACGCTTGCGTTAAGTGCGCAAGGTTTTGCAACCGTAGCAATTGACCATCCTATGCATGGTGAACGTGGTCTAGATATTGACGGCGATGGTATTGATGATTTCAATGCGACAGATGGCAAAGGCTCGGTACTTTCATACATGAATCTATCGTCACTGTTAGTTGCTCGTGACAATCTACGTCAATCAGCAGTTGATTTGCTTGGTTTGCGTTTAGGTCTTAATTTTGTAAGCCCAACAGTTGGTTTAAATCCAACTCAAGTCAGTTTTGTTGGCCATTCATTAGGCTCGGTAGTAGCACCAAACTTTATCGCTCACGCAAACATGCCGCTTGATGCAAACGTTGATCCGTTATTTAAAGTTGAAGCTGCTGGTTTAGCGAGCGGTGGTAGCGGTATTGCTAGCTTCTTGGCAGAATCTGAAGAGTTTGGTCCATTTGTGCAAGGTTCGGTATTACTTGCTGCAAACAACCTTGCTTCTAAAGCATTTATCACTTATATCGCGACAGATGCTGCGTCTCTTTGTCCAGTTGAAGGCGTTGAAGTTAACCCAACGGATGCTCGTTATTTAGCGGCAGTGGCGCCATGTGCTTATAGCTATTACATTAAGCATTTAACTGAAACAAGTGATACTCAATCTCTTGCCGCTGTGAAAAGCATCATTCAGCAATTTGTTTATGCTGCTCAAACGGCATTAGATAGTGGTGATCCACTCAACTACGCAAGTGCCGTACAACAGCTACAAACACCTATTTACATGAGTGTTGTGACAGGCGGTGTAGATGGTAACAAGGCTGATACAGTAATTCCTCCAACGACAGCTAATCCATTATCTGGTAGTACTCCATTAGCACGTATGATGGGATTACAAACGGTATCAGCGACTCAAACGTCGGCTGCACCTATGAGCTATGTTGTAAACTTCAGCCAAGGTAATCATGGCTCAATTATTACAACATCGTTCCGTGAAAAAGCACTTGGCACACCACAAGGTCATGAAATGGCAACGGTTGAAATGCAAACACAGCTAGTTTCATTCTTGAAATCTAAAGGTTTGTATCTGCAAATAACTAACCCTGCAGTTATTGCTAATTAAGTGTAATTGATTCACTATGACAAGCCGCTGTTTAGCGGCTTTTTTTATGATTCACTGTTTATTTCTAGGAGTCTGCATTGGCATTTTTATATGAATATGGCTTGTTTTTAGCTAAAGCTCTCACCATCGTTGTGGCAGTTGGCGCGCTTATTGTGATTGCGGTGGCGGGTGCGAGCCAAAAGCCGAAAGGGGAGCAAGGTGAAATTGAACTCAAAGACCTTTCTGAGCAAATGCTTGAACGTAAAAACAGCTTTATTGAGCAAACGTTGGATAAAAAGGCACTTAAAGCCTACCGTAAAGCTCAGAAAAAGAGCGATGATGAAGAGCCTGAAGGTAAGGTGTTTGTGATTGACTTTATTGGCAGTATGGATGCGCATGAGGTTAAAAACCTCAGAGAAGAGGTCAGCGCTATTCTCAATATTGCTGATAAGAGCAAGGATCAAGTTTTAGTTAATCTAGAAAGTGGCGGAGGTGTTGTGCATGGTTACGGGTTAGCTGCATCGCAATTAGATCGAGTAAAAGGGTTTGGTTTGCCCCTGACGGTATGTATCGATAAAGTGGCCGCTAGCGGTGGATATATGATGGCCTGTGTAGCAGATAAGATCATTGCTGCGCCGTTTGCAATTGTTGGCTCTATCGGTGTGATTGCTCAGATACCTAACTTCAATAAAATTTTAAAGAAAAATGATGTCGACTTTGAGCAAATTACTGCAGGGGAATACAAACGTACGCTGACCATGTTTGGTGAAAACACTGATAAAGGTCGCGAGAAATTTAAAGAAGAGATTGAGCATACGCATGGTCTTTTTAAAACGTTTGTATCGGAGCACAGGCCCAAGCTTGATATTGCAAAGGTTGCTACCGGTGAGCATTGGTTTGCGACACATGCAAAAACCTTTGATCTAGTAGATGAAATTAGCACAAGCGATGACGTACTTATGTCTTTAGACAAAACGCACCAGCTTTATAAAGTAACTTATCGAAGCAAGAAGAAACTTTCTGAAAAAGTGGGGCTGGGTATGAGTACTGCATTTGAAAAACTAGGTTTATCAATTTGGTCAAAAATTAATGAAGCACGTTTTTAATTAAAGCACCGGAATAAAAAAGAGCGGTAAAAGCCGCTCTTTTTTATGCTTAAAGTACTACAGGGCGTACGTACTAATGATGCGGTATACATCATTAATGTTATCTCCCGCTTTAAACTCTTTACAGATTGGTTCGGGATCTGAGCCAACCCATATTTTTAGCTCTGAATCTAAGTCAAAATGGCCTGCACTTTCTTTACTGAATTTCGTTATCTTATTGTAAGGAATAGTTAGTATCTCTACTTTTGAACCGGTTACTCCTTGTTTATCAATAAGTAATAATCGCTTATTTGTGAACACGAACATATCTCTGATAACCTGATAGGCTTTTTCTACGTGTTCGTTTTCGGTGAGTGTGTTTTCGAGTAGTTCATCTAACTTGTCGTGATCTACTTCGCTTGCATTTCCTAAAATACCGCTTAAAAGTCCCATGGTTTAATCCTTCTCAAATAATTGATTTTCAAGAGTATGGCCATTTATTAACTGACGATATTGCCAGTGACGTTTGTAACAATACTTGAGTAAGTGTATATCAAATTGTTCAAACGAGGCTTGATACTCAATGATGAACTCTTTATTTTGGCTTTGCTTCACATAAAGTACGCCACTGAGTTGCTTGAGCAGCTCAAGCACATCCCGGTAGTTTTCGTTAAGCTGTAAGGTAATGAACTTACTCTGGGCGTTATCTGTGTTCCTGTTATGCGTCGTTAAACGGCCTTTTTCAAGATACAACACATGCGTACATAAGCGTTCTAACTCAGCCAAGTCGTGGGAACTTAAAATAAAACAAATGTCTTCACTCAATGAGGAGATGAGCGCTCGTATTTCTCGAGCGTTGATTGGATCAAGCCCTGCTGTTGCTTCATCGAGCAAGACGATTTTGGGCGAGCCAAGTAATGCTTGTGCAATGCTGACTCGTTTTCTCATACCGTGAGACAGCTCGGTAATATTTGAGCTGTGATTGTCTGCAAGGCCTACTAGCTCCAATACTCGGGATGTTTCTTTTTGTGCTTGTTGCTTACTATGGCCTTGTAGTGCAGCGTAAAAACTGAGTTGTTTGTTAATTGAGAAGCGAGGGTCAAGCATCGCATCTTGTGGAAGTGCGCTCAACTTTCCAAACAAAGAAGGGTGTCCTAGAGGTTGCCCCATAATCTTAACTGAGCCGCTGTCAGGTGTGAGATAACCACACAGTATGCTCATAAGAGTCGTTTTTCCTGCGCCATTGGGGCCAACAAGTGCTGTGGTGCTTTTATCCTCAATTGTAAAGCTTACGTTGTTTAACGCTGTGTTGCCAGAGAATGATTTAGATAACTGATTGACTTCTATTAATGTGCTCATAATGCGCGTCTCCTAAACAACCATAAACCAGTAGCTAAGAATGCGAATGTTTGTAATATGGGTATTAGCCAGTTGAAAAGTGAGACATTAACTTGCGGCGCGATGTCCATTAATTGCACGCCTGGAAAGACGTAAAACAGATAATCTAGAAGCGGCACATAGTATGAAAAGTACGAGAGCATAGCGCTACCTAAAGTGAAGACCAAAGTAGCAAGCACGATAGAAAGCCTTGAGGAGCTTGTAACGATATTGAGTATTGCCATCAATGCGACAAAGGGAGTACTAATAATACTGAGCTGAGCAATAAGCTTTAGTGCTAATGTAAATCCTGATAAGGTGAGTGCGGGATCTCGATACGCCATCACCAGTACAGTCGCCAAAGCCGTTAGCAATATCAAGCTTGTGACGATGATAAGCTGACCAAGAAAACGGCCAATAAATATTTCATCTCGGGTACAGCGTAGGCTGATAAATCGCAATGTTCCACGCATTCTATCCCCTACCGTTTGATCAGAGCATACGGATAGGGCAAAAACAGGAAAGCTGTACAGTGCAATTAGCCAGTAAATAACCAGTTCGGCTTGTGGCCAGCTGACTAATTCTCTCAAGCCGATATTGCCAGCGAGCTCTTGTGCTACTTCTGAAAACTCAGGGCTGCTCAAAAAGGGCACTGCTTGCCCGATGGGGTAGCGTAGTATGAGTAACCATACCATTGCAAAGGCGGCTAGCGCCAATAAACCACGCTTGGTGGCGAATAAACGAGTTAGCTCAAATTGCGCTAACTGCCACACTCTATTTAAATTCATAAGCTCTCCTTTGCACATACAGTAGCTTGTTATGCAAAGGAGATAAACAGCAAATGTGTTTCAGAGTGTGGCTGTTTGTTACATTTAGAGTATTAACACATTACCAGCCGCACTGACGGCCTTTATTTTGCTCATCTAAATATTTCTTTAATGGTGCAAAGTAATCTAGGATTGCAGTTGCATCCATTTCTTCTTTGCCAGTAACACTTTTCAGCGCTTCTTGCCAAGGACGACTGCTACCCATTTCAAGCATTGCATTTAGCGTTTCGCCTGCTTCTTTTGATTTGTAAATAGAGCAGCGGTGTATCGCTTCTTTATTGTCTGCCGCTTCACATAATGCGCGGTGGAAATCAAATTGTAGAATATGGGCTAAAAAGTAGCGTGTGTAAGGTACATTGCCAGGTACGTGATATTTTGCACCAGCGTCGAAGTCTGCTTCAGTACGTTCAATAGGTGCTTGAATACCTTGATACTTTTCACGTAAATCCCACCATGCTTGGTTGTATTGCTCTGGGCTGATCTCGCCAGAGAATACCTTCCAACGCCATTGGTCAACTAATAAGCCAAATGGAATAAATGCCACTTTGTCTAGTGCCATTTTCATTAATAAACCAATGTCTTTTGATTCATCAGGCACGTTATCCAATAGGCCAATTTCCTTAAGATAACCTGGTGTTACAGAAAGGGCGATAGTGTCACCAATTGCTTCATGGAACCCATCATTTGCACTGTCTTGATAAAAGATAGGTTGGTTTTTGTAAGCACGCTGATAGAAGTTGTGCCCTAGTTCATGGTGGATAGTTGAGAAATCATCGCCGGTGCGTTGAATACACATCTTGATACGAATATCATCTTTGTTATCCAGATCCCAAGCCGATGCATGGCATTGTACGTCACGATCACGAGGTTTCACAAAAAGTGAGCGCTCATAGAAAGTGTCTGGTAGTGGAGCAAAGCCCATTGAAGTGAAGAACTTTTCGGCACCGCGTACCATGTCTAATTCTGAATAGTCGTGCTCTTCTAGTAATTCAGTTACGTCATAGCCAGGATCAGCATTGTCTGGTGCGACTACATCATAGATGTTGGCCCACTGTTGTGCCCACATATTACCTAATAAATGTGCTGGAATAGGCTGGTTCTGAGGCACTTTATCTTCGCCGTATTGCTCACCTAATTTTGCTCTAACATGGCAGTGTAGGGCGTTATATAAAGGCTTGACTTGACCCCAAAGTCTATCTAGCTCTTTGCCAAAATCATCAGCAGGCATATCGTATTTACTACGCCACATTGCACCAGTGTCTTTATATCCTAGTTCTTGTGCCCCTTCATTTGCGAGTACCACTTGCTGTTCAAATAAGGGACGCATTGGTTTTGATACTTCTCTCCAGCCTTGCCAAATGTCGAGTAACTCGTTGTAATCTCGGCTAGTTGCCATTTTTGCAGTCAGATCGCCTAAGCTTTGGCACTGGCCTTCTTTACAGTAGGTTCCTTTTGCGTAGATGCCGTCAAGCTCAGCAAGTAAAGAAGCAAGTTCTTCCGATTTCTTTGGATCGGCAGGCGCCGCCATAGTTAGTTGTAACTTCAGCTTATTCATTTTACGACGGTTGTCATCGCTCAAATTCAATGAATCAAAACGCGCCGCTTCTGTCGCTAAGCGAACGATTGTATCCGTTGATTCTTGGCTTACGCTTGCAGCGAGTGATGCTGTGTCTTCAGTTACAAAATTTGCGTAGATCCATTGAGCTCGATTACCTTTGATACTGAGTTCTTCTAATGTTGCTTGTGCATTCGCGAGGAAAGTCTCTGCGTCTTTTTCTGTAAGCTTAGGCGTATTATTTGATGTGCTGTTACAGCCTGATAGTGAAAGCGCAGCGGCTACTACGCAAGCACCTAGACTTAGCTTAAATAGTGGTTTCATGGAGTTGTCACTTGTTGTTATATGAGCGCCGAATAATAGCAGCGCAGTGGCTTTGGAACAAATGTCTTGAGATCAAACAATCAGTTTAATTGAGTTTGAGCAAATCTTAAGCATACTTAGAGAACGAAGAACAGGAGGTTAGCATGAGTATTGTCGTATTATTGATTGTTATAGTGTGTATTATCTTTGCTATTCAGCCCTTGCGCTACAAAGTGATTACTTTGCCAGTTATGCGCTATTTTACGCGTTCTTTACCAGCGCTTACTCAGACAGAACAAGAGGCGATGGAAGCGGGGGGCACCTGGTGGGATGCTGAGCTTTTTTCAGGCAATCCAAATTGGCACAAATGGCACAATGTTGAAGCACCTAAATTGAGTCCTAGTGAGCGCTCTTTTGTCGACAATGAACTGAATACTTTGCTAAATATGCTGGATGAAGAAAATATACGCGCCAATAAAGACTTGCCGAAAGAGGTCTGGGCGTATTTAAAAGAGCAAGGTTTCTTTGCGTTCATAATTCCCAAAAAATATGGTGGAAGGGCGTTTAGTGCGCAAGCTAATTCGACCATAGTTGCAAAAATTGCGAGTAAGAGCATTTCTACAGCGGTAACGGTTATGGTGCCAAATAGCCTTGGTCCAGCGGAGTTGCTGCTGCATTACGGTACACCCGAACAACGCGAGGAGTGGCTACCCAAATTAGCCAGTGGAGATGCTCTACCATGTTTTGCATTGACATCATTGGATGCGGGATCGGATGCCGGCTCAATTCAAGATTTCGGGGTGGTATGTGAAAAAACCTTTAAAGGAAAGAAGGTACTCGGACTAAAAGTTTCTTGGTCTAAACGTTACATTACGCTAGCGCCTGTTGCCTCTGTACTTGGGTTAGCTTTTAAAGTGTATGATCCAGATGGACTGCTTGGAGAAAAGAGTGAGCTTGGCATTACCTGTGCGCTTATCCCGACAGAACATAAAGGGGTGAAAACTGGCCAACGTCACAATCCACTCGATCAGGGCTTTATGAATGGCACGACCGAGGGTAAAGATGTGTTTATACCACTCGATTGGGTGATCGGTGGGCAATCTGGTATTGGAAAAGGTTGGCGCATGCTTGTATCTTGTTTAAGTGTAGGGCGAGGGATATCACTTCCTGCACTGAGCGCAGGCACCGCTCATCTATGCACCCGGACGACATCAGCGTACTCATTTGTAAGAGAACAGTTTGGTTTGTCGCTGTGTGAGTTTGAAGGGGTTCAACAAAGTTTGGCCCGTATACTTGGTTTGACTTATAGCGTTGAAGCGTGTCGACAAACTACGGCGCAAGCAATTGATATGAACAAGAGCCCAGCGGTTATCACCGCGATTGCTAAATATCACCTTACTGAAATGTCTCGTATCGTCATGAATGATGCGTTAGATATTCATGGTGGTAAAGGGATTCAAAAAGGGCCAAATAATTACTTAGCAAATAATTATACGGCTATCCCAATATCAATTACGGTTGAAGGCGCTAATATCTTGACCCGAAATTTGATGATTTTTGGTCAAGGCGCAACGCGCTGTCACCCATACATTCTAAAAGAGATGCAAAATATCCAAAATCATGAAGGCGATGATGGGTTGCGAGAATTTGACAAGTTGCTTATGACACACCTTCAGCACTCAACAATGAATGGGCTAAAAGCGTTTTGGTTAGGGATAACTCGGGGGCATGGTACACGTGTTTCTATCTCTGGTTCTACACAAAGCTATTATAAAAAGTTGACTTGGTTGAGCACCTGCTTGGCCGTGAGTGCTGATATGGCGATGTTACTGTTGGGTGGTTCTTTAAAGCGCAGAGAAATGCTATCTGCGCGTTTAGGTGATGTGCTGAGTCACTTATATTTAGCATCTTGTGTATTAAAAAAATATGAGCATGACGGACGCCAGCAAGGAGATTTATGTGCTGTTGAGTATGCGTTGGCTCATCATCTAGATGCGGGCTTTAACGCTTTGGATGGTTTTATTGACAACTTCGCGAACCGCTTTTTTGCTCAGGTACTTAAAAGGTGGTTTTATTTGTTTGGTCATGGCCAAAAAGGGCCCAGAGATACTTTGATAGAAACGCTTTGTAGCAATGTAAACAAAGATAAGAATGCGCGCGAGAGAATAAGCCATTTATGCGTAGTTGAGTCATCAGGTTGTATTTTTGAGCTAGAACAAGCCTATCAAAGCCAAAAAGGACTCAAACAACTTCGTAAGAGAGTGAAGCAATGGCAAAAAGAGCGTCGAGCTGACGATTACGATAAAACATTCGAAAATGTTTTAGATGAAGCGCTGGCAAACCAAATTATCACAGAAGCAGAAAAGCAATCGCTTTTAGCGGCAGAAGTATTGCGTCAAAAGGCGATTGCTGTCGATGTGTTCTAGCGAGAGTGTTTTGCTCTGTGAGCTATTATTTTTGTGTAAAAACACCAAACAACACGCCGTAATACTTTATCGGGCAAATGGGTCGGCCAAAATTTTGTCGATGTACCATTTGCCTTTTTTCTTGAGCATATTAACGCTACGCATGTCATCAACCTTTTCGCCATTAAAATAGCCTGTAAATATGAGGTTTACTTTTGCATGGTCCCCGTATTGCTCGCGAAGGCTTGCATTGGTCATATCTATTTCAATTGTCACTTCATCAAAGCGCAGGTTAACAAGGTTTCGAGTAAATTGAGAAGCTGTACCATAAGAGCGCATGATCCTAGCTAATCGAGGTGTAGCATGCTCTAGGGCAAGGTTTAAATTATTTTTGTTATACAGTGCGTCAAAAAATATCGTCGCTGTATATCCAGGAGTATCTTCGTCACCACTTGGCTTATCTTGCTCACCACAACCCACCAAAAGCAGGCTCAATGAGACTAAAAATGCGTAGATTAGTTTCATAATAATTAGCAATGGTTGTCGATACATCTTAGTTTGTAAGCAAAATTGCAATAAGTAAAGCTTTAGGATGAGTAGATATAAAAAAAGCTCAGATATATCTCTGAGCTTTTTGGTTGGGAAGATACCGTAGAATTATGAATGTTGCTCTGTTGCTGCTGAGTGTGGTTTGGAAGATTTAAACCACTTTTTAAACAATGCTTTGATGTCTTCTAGCATGACATACTGACATGGGATAAGGATCAGTGTGATGACGGTTGCAAATAGAACCCCAAATGCAAGCGATACAGCCATAGGTATCACTATTTTTGCTTGCAGACTTGTTTCTGTAATGATGGGCACTAGTCCGATAAAAGTCGTCAACGAGGTAAGTAAAATGGCTCTAAAACGTTTACAACCAGCTTCTACAACAGCCTGTTTTAACGCGATGCCTTCAGCTCTTGCTTTGTTAACAAAGTCGACCATAACGAGTGAATCATTTACTACGACCCCGGCCACGGCAATAATACCGAAGAAAGACAAACTGCTCATTGTCATACCCATCACAATGTGACCGATAACCGCACCTACAACACCAAAAGGAATAACCGACATAATTAAGATTGGCTGTGAGTATGAGCGTAATGGAATTGCTAGTAGAGCAAAGATGATCATCATTGATAGCATGAAATCTCTGATTTGCTCGGCGACACTGTCCATTTCTTCTTGAATACGACCAGCAACGTTGCTTGAAACACCAGGGTAGTTTTTCAACAGCGATGGTAAATACTCGTCACGAATCTCTTCAGCGATTTTAAATGGTTCAGCTTGGTTAGTATCAACCGATGCCCACACATTCACGGTACGCTTGGCGTTTTCGCGACGGATACGGTTCACACCATCAACCAGTTTTACATTCGCAACTTCAATGAGGGGAACTTCAGCACCATTCGGTGTCATGATGCGCACATCTTGAATGTCACTGATTGAATTGCGATATTCTTCAGGGTAGCGGATCATTACTTTGATTTCTTCACCAGCACGTAAGATACGTTGAGCTTCCAGACCGTAGTAGCTGAAATTAACTTGTGATGCGATATCCGCTAATGTAAGCCCCATGCTATAAGCAAGTGGTTTCAATTCAAGTTGTACTTCGTCTGTGGCACTTTGAGTCGAGTCGTTGATATCACCGACGCCTTCAATGCTAGCCAGTTTATCTCTTAATTTGTTCGCCACTTCTTTTAGTTGATCTTTATCTTTGCCTTCTAAGCGGAAGTTAATATCACCATCGTCGCGGCCCCCATCCATGATGCTGTCGCGGATGTTCAGCGTTTTGACACCTGGCAGTGGTGGCATTTGTTCACGCCACAGAGCACTTAAAGCAAACGTATCGATAGGGCGTTCATCTGGTTCAACTAAAATAGCCATGATGTTGGCTCGTGTTCTGCCTCGTAAACTCACAGACAGATCTCGTACCATGCCTTTACCGTATTCAGCTTCAATTTGCTTATCTACCTCTAAGATCAGTGCTTCAACTTTTTGCGCAGTTTGTAACGTTGCTGATTCCGATGACGATAGATTCATTTCGATAGAAATTTCTGGAAAGTCATGGGGTATCTTAGGATTAGCAACAAACTTCACAAGTCCACCAGCAAACAAGCCACCAGTTACGATGATAATGGTTAAAAAGCTAACGAAAACAGTGTAACGGTAGTGAATACAGCGTTCGATAAATGGACGATATAAGTTTCCGATAAAGTGTTTTAAACCACCATCGAGTTTTTCGCGTAAACGATGAAACGGATTGTTCGGGTTGCTTGGCTTATCTTTCATGCCTGCTAAGTGGGCTGGCAGAATAAGCTTTGACTCAATTAATGAGAATATCAAACACAGGATGATAACGCCGCCGATTGCTTTAGAAAACGCTGCTGCTGGACCTGTTGCAAATGTTTGTGGTAAGAACGCAGCCACTGTGGTGAGTACACCAAATGTCGCGGGCATGGCCACACGTTTTACGCCTCGTACTACGTTATCTAAACTATGACCGTGCTTTTCGATTTCAGCATGGGCGGATTCGCCTACGACAATCGCGTCATCAACCACGATCCCCAGAACTAGAATAAATGCAAATAAAGATGCCAAGTTAATGGTAATGTCTAGGGCACCGATTGGCATCATCAAAAATGCGCCAAGAAATGACACTGGTAGACCCATCATTACCCAAAATGCCAGTCTCACGCGTAAGAAAAGCGCGAGCATTAACATAACTAAAATACCGCCTAAGATCATGTTTTCAATCATCATGTTCAGACGACCATTTAGGTAATAAGTGAGGTCAACTAGCGGTTCTATTTCCACACCTGCAGGCAATGTATTTGCACGTGCATCGAGGTAATTTTTAATTGTGGTCGCAACTTTAGTGATATCTTGATCTTTTGATGCTTGAATCTCAAAAGTTAAAGAGTTTCTGCCATTATATTTAGAGTATTGTAAGCCTTCTTCAAAGCCATCATGAATTGTTGCAACATCGCCTAAACGAATTTGAGCACCGTCTTCAAGTGTGATCAATGGCAGGTTAGCAAACTCATTGCCTCGGTAGGCTTGGTTTTCGACACGCATAGAGATGTAACCATTTTCTGATCGAATTTGCCCTGCTGACATGTTTGCCGAGAATGATTGCACAGCCTTTGATATATCTCTGAAGCTTAAACCAAACTCGCGCAATTTGTCTGGACTGACTTCAATCCCGATTTCGTAGTTAAGACCACTGTGAAATTCAACCAAGCTTATGCCAGGTAAAGCAAGCATCTCATCATGTATGGTGTTGCCTAGCTCTTTAAGATCTTTGTTGCTAAGGTCGCCGTTTAGAGATAGCCACATGACTTCTTGTTTGAATTTATCATAACTAACCACTGGACGTTCCATCCCAACTGGGAAGCTTGGAATTGAGTCAATTTGCATTTTGACTTCATCAAGCACAACCAGTGGTTCGTAGTGATCTTCCACTTCAATCCAAGTTTGTGAAAAGCCTCGGTTAGAGTAGGTAATGAGTCGCTTGATACCTTCGAGGCCTTCCATTGCTTCTTCGACCTTGATGGTGATACCTTCTTCAACCTCCTGTGGTGCGGCACCTGGGTATACAGCTTGTACGCTTAACCAATGGCTCTCAAATTGAGGGAACATTTGTTTTCTAATTGAAAACGAAGTAAGTAAGCCCCCAACCAAAATAAATATCATGAGTAAATTTGCGGCAACAGGGTTGCGAGCAAACCAGGCTATAATGCCTTTTTCTTGATGTTCGCTCATATCTTATTCCTCTTTCAACGCAAGCTGTGTGTTGGCCATTTGCTCAGTATCGCCATCTAGTCGTAATTGCATTCCCTCTGTCGGATACTGCAAAGCTGAGGTAATAAGTTGTGTGCCTGTTTCCATATCAGTTTGAAATATGGTTTGACCGTTGTGCTCTCGAAGCACATTCAGACTTTTAAAGCTGAGTGTTTTATCTGCGTTTAAGATAGCAATGCGACCATCCTTTACTAAATGTTGAGGCACCGCCGCCGCGTTTTGTATCGTTTTGCCGTTGATCGAGGCGTTTAGATATGTACCGAAACGCAGTGCTCGTTCGTGTTCAGAGTAAGGTTGTTCAACTTGAGCAACTAGGTAAGTCATGCGACTACGCTCATCAATTACACCTTCACTGCGTACAATTTTACCTGTCCACTGTGTTTGTTTACCGTGAACATGTGCTGTGAGTGTCACGTCAGCATTAATACCACCATTAACTAAGTATTGCAGTTCATTATCAGCAACAGGCAGGCGCACTTCAGCAACAGACACCGCGTTAAGTGTGCCAAATGTGCTTCCAGAACCTACCACGCTGCCTAAACTTACAGAGCGACCAGCAACAATGGCATCATAAGGTGCTTTTATATAGGTTCGTTCTAAGTTGCGCTTTGCGCGTTTTACGCTCGCTTGTGCCGCCCTAAAACTTGCTAGCTTTTCTGCAAGCTGTGGCTTACGCAAATAAAGCTCTGACGGAATGGTCTCATTGGCGTTGTCTTTGATGCGCTGCCACTCTGTTTTTGCTACATGGGCCTGCGCTTGTTCTATTTCGAGTGCTGAACTTGCTCGAGCCAAGTTGGCTTCGGCTTCTATCAACGCTGCTTCATAGTCGTTGGGGTCGATACGGGCTAAAATGTCGCCTTGCTTAACAAAACCACCTTTAACAAACTGCTCTGAGACGGAAATGACCTGACCGCTAACTTGTGCGATCAACTCGGTATTGTACTTAGGCTTTACGATGCCATAAGAGTCAACCTTGAGTTGCATTGGTGCAATCACAATTGGACTTGCTTCTACCAAAGGGTGAACAATTTGTTCTGGTTTTTCTTCAGGGGGGGCTTTCATTGCTGAAAAGGCACCTGCAATTGCAATACCACCGACGAGCACTGCAATGGGTAATATTATTTGTTTTTTACTAGCCACGTTAATCTTCCTTCCAACTGTTGATGTTGTTGTAATCGAGCATTGCTCAATATCACTATCCAAATATTAAACGAACAGATATGTCTAGGTGTTTATTAACGTAGGAAAGATGTAACAAAGCATTACATATTTGCTGCTTTGTAATAATTTGACGTAGTTTTATACAGGTAAGGAGGGAACTAATTGGAAACAGGCAATAAAAAAGGCCTCAGAGAGGCCTTATCTATTAAATTTACATGACTCGCATACCAGGCTCTGAGCCCTCATCTGGGTTTAGAATGTAAATCTCTTTTCCACCTGGTCCTGCTGCCAACACCATACCTTCAGACATACCGAAGCGCATTTTACGAGGTTTCAAGTTTGCTACCATCACGGTAAGTTTGCCTTCGATATCTTCTGGCGCGTAGGCAGATTTAATCCCAGCAAATACTTGACGAGTTTCACCGCCTAAGTCTAGCGTTAGCTTAAGTAATTTCTCAGCACCTTCCACATGTTCTGCTTTTGCGATACGAGCTACACGTAAGTCCACTTTTGCGAAGTCGTTGAATTCAATTTCCTCAGCGATAGGCTCTTTCGCAAGTGGGCTGTTTGGATCAAGTTTTGGCTTGTTAGCCGCTTCTAAGCTTTCTTTTGACTCTTCAACCATCAAGTTCACCTTATCCATTTCAACGCGTTGCATAAGTGCTTTGAATTTACCGATTTCATGACCAATTAATGGCGTTTTCGCACTTTCCCAACTGAGTTCTGTTTTTAAGAATTGCTCAACATTAGCGGCCATCGTTGGAAGCACGGGTTTCAAATAGGTAAGTAACACTTTGAATAAGTTAAGACCCATTGAACATACTTGGTGTGCTTGCTCTTGTGTGTCTTCATTTTTGATCAATACCCAAGGTGCTTGTGCATCTATAAACTGGTTGGCTTTATCGGCTAACGCCATGATCTCGCGAATGGCTCGACTATATTCACGGTTCTCATAATGTTCAGCAATGGCATCGGAAGCATTTTGGAACTCTGCTAACAGCGCCGGTTCCATAATGGTTTGGCTCAGTTTACCATCAAACTTCTTGGTGATGAATCCAGCACAGCGAGATGCAATGTTAACTACTTTACCAACAAGATCAGAGTTTACACGCTGTGCAAAGTCTTCAAGATTTAAATCCAAGTCCGTGATGCCACTATTTAGTTTGGCCGCGAAGTAATAACGTAAATACTCTGGATCAAGATGGTCTAAATATGTACGGGCTTTGATAAAGGTGCCTTTTGATTTAGACATTTTTGCGCCATTGACTGTAACAAAGCCATGAGCAAACACATTGGTTGGCTTTCTGAAGTTTGCGCCGTCTAACATTGCAGGCCAAAATAGGCTGTGGAAATAAATAATGTCTTTACCGATAAAATGATAAAGCTCAGCGTCTGAACCTTCACCCCAGAATGCATCAAAGTCAACACCCTGTTTGTCACAGAAGTTTTTGAAGCTGGCCATGTATCCAATCGGTGCATCAAGCCACACATAGAAGTATTTCCCTGGTGCGCCAGGGATCTCAAAGCCAAAATAAGGTGCATCACGGCTGATGTCCCACTGTTGCAGCCCTTCTGCAAACCATTCTTCTAGTTTGTTAGCCATTTCAGCCTGCAAAGAACCTGAGTGTAGCCACTCTTTCAACATGTCTTCAAACGCAGGCAAATCAAAGAAAAAGTGCTCAGAGTCTTTAAGCACAGGTGTTGCACCTGACATCACTGAACGAGGGTCTTTTAGTTCAGTTGGGCTGTAGGTTGCACCACATGCATCACAGCTGTCACCGTTTTGATCTTCCGCGTTACAAGTTGGGCAAGTACCTGTGACGAATCGGTCTGGCAAGAAAATGCTCTTTTCTGGGTCAAACAACTGAGAGATAGTACGCTTTTTTATATGACCCTTGTCATTTAAACGGTTGTAAATAAGAGCGCTAAGTTCTTTATTTTCGTCACTATGAGTACTGTGATAGTTGTCAAACTGGACATTAAAGTCAGCAAAATCACGTTGACGCTCGATGCTCACGTTCTTAACCATCTCTTCAGGCGTTATACCTTGTTTTTGCGCATTCAGCATGATTGGCGTGCCGTGGGCATCATCGGCACAAACATAATAAGTTTCATGGCCACGAAGCTTTTGGAAACGAGACCAAATGTCAGTTTGGATATATTCCAGCATGTGACCTAAGTGAGTAGGTCCATTTGCATACGGTAATGCGCTAGTAATGAGAATTTTTCTCTTAGTCATAACTCTTCCAAGATTGTCGCGTGGCTGCGGTTGTTTTTCAGCCAAAACGCTATGTTAAAGCTCACACTGTTTATTTACTTACGTGTAAAGCGTCAATAGACTGGTTTTAATGAACCGAATGTTACATAATTCCGTGGCCTTTTTCACCACTAGAGCACGTTTTATTTCTATGTTCGGCCTTGATAAGCTTTTTAAAAAAAAGAACTCCTTAGAAGAGATCATTTTCAAAGAACTTGCAAACTACAAAAGCAGTGTTTTTCCGCTCGGCATTGAAGCGCAATGGGTGAGTAAAATTAGTCAGTCCGAAGAGGGCATCACTGTGCAGATCACATTACCGTTTGCAGCTAAAAATATACAAGGTGCTTTAAGTGATTATTTGACACAACATTGCGCCCAACGCATAGCTGTAGAGGTTTTGACGCAGCTGCCAGCAACCTATAAATACAAAAAGATAAAGCACATTGTTTTGGTTGCTTCTGGTAAAGGGGGGGTAGGAAAGTCAACAACAGCGGTAAACTTGGCTCATGCCTTGGTTGAGGAGGGTGCCAAGGTCGGGGTGCTAGATGCCGATATTTATGGTCCGTCAATTCCTTCATTATTTGCAGCACAAGATGAAAAGCCCACAACGCAAGATAACAAAACTCTCAACCCGATTGTAAAAGAGCATATAAAAATTCAATCTATCGGCTTTTTAGTCCCTGCTGAAAATGCAACAGTATGGCGAGGGCCGATGGCATCTCAAGCGCTTAATCAGTTATTAAATGAAACCCAGTGGGGTGAGCTTGATTATCTCATCGTTGATATGCCGCCAGGCACTGGAGATATTCAACTCACTATGACTCAGAAAGTACCAGCAAGCGGGGCGCTTATCGTAACAACGCCACAAGATTTGGCGCTTGCTGATGCGCAAAAGGGCATTGCGATGTTTGAGCAAGTGCAATTGCCTTTGTTAGGGTTAATTGAAAACATGAGCCATTTTATTTGCGGTCATTGTGGCGAGAAAAATCATTTATTTGGTCAGCATGGAGGAGAACAATTGGCGATGCGTCATGGCGTTCCTCTGTTGGCTGAAATTCCTTTAAACACTCAGATAAGAGAAGCGTCTGAACGAGGACGCAGTGTTGCTGAACAAAACACAAGTATGTTTGAACATTACACTTCATGTGCACAAGTAATCAGTAGCATGCTTTATTATCAAACATTATCGTCGCCAGCAGTCGATATTGTTATTACGGATGACTAGTCAATGAGATTATCAGATACACATATAAAACAAGCACTCAACGAGAATAAAATTAACATTGAACCACCACCGAGTGACGAGATGATCTCTGGGATTACCGTTGATTTAAGGCTTGGTAATAAATTTAGAGTATTCCAAGATCATGCGGCTCCTTACGTTGACTTGAGTGGTCCAAAAGACCAGCTTAACGCGGCAATGGAATCGATCATGAGTGATGAAATTGTGCTAGAAGATGGACAGGCTTTCTTTCTACACCCTGGTCAATTAGCGCTGGCAATCACCTATGAATCAGTAACGCTACCAGCGGACTTGGTTGGCTGGCTTGATGGACGTTCGTCGCTTGCACGTTTAGGTTTGATGGTACACGTAACCGCACACCGCATAGATCCCGGTTGGTCAGGCAATATTGTATTAGAGTTTTACAATTCGGGTAAATTGCCTTTAGCTTTGCGTCCCAAAATGAAAATAGGGGCACTGAGTTTTGAAACTATGACCAGTGAAGCGCAAAAGCCTTACAATGTCAGAACAGATGCGAAATATAAAGGCCAAAACAGTGCGGTTGCCAGCCGAATAAGTGCTGACAATAATAACGACTAACGCTCAGCAAAGCGGTGTAGCGAGTCTACACCGCGTCTTCTCTCATTATTAAATTCTTAGAACTTCTGGCAATACCAAATAAAGCTTCCATACTCAATATTGGCTAAGTGCTTTTATTATGATGCTGTTCAAGGAGTCGAGATGTGTATCGCCCGTGTGGTCCATTCATTATTAATATCATATATGCTGCTTTTGAGTTGTGTGTGTAATGCGGCATCAAGCGCTATCTATTCAGATGTTAGTAATCAGGTAACGATTGAAGAATTGTTAGCAAGAAAAGTGGAATTCAACACGCTAACTGGTCAGTTACCCATAGCACAAAAGCTGGTATCCACATGGCTAAAAATTGACGTATCTAACACATTGTCTGAGGGGCAAAAGCAAGCAATTTACCTCGATAAACCCATTGACAGCCAAATTGTGTTCTATCTTGTGCAAAATAACTTAGTGGTAAAAGAGGTCAAAGTTGCCAGTGATAATAGCGCGCCAAGTAAATTACAAAGTATATACCCTCACATTTGGTATCCAACCAATGCATCCGATACACAGGTTTACATTAATATATTTGTACCTTATCAGGTTAAATTTGACTATTTAACTCAAACACAACAAGATTTTACTTCTCACAGCGAACAAAAATTATTTTGGTATGGTGTAGAACTTGGCTTACTGTACTTTTTCTCGTTAATTTTTTTAGTGACTGGTGTTATTAGCAAAAGAAAGTATTTAGTCATTTTAGCGGCATACATAGGTTTTCTAACCATTGAATGCAGTACAAACAGTGGTTCTATCTACTATTACCTACCACAGATAATTGCTCAGTTTCTCTCGCATTTCAATGGTACTTGGCTAGTTATTGCTTGTGTGATGGGGCTATTCTATCATCAACAGTTTTTTGCCGTGGCTAACAGCAAGAAAAAGCTTAATCAAGTTATTAAAGTAAGTGCGGCGCTGCTCATGCTTTCAGTCTTGTTTTCATTTGGTTTTTATACACCCTTGTCGATACAATTTCAGGCGCTGGCATCGATTTTGACAATTGCCTTGATGGCAATGACTTACAGACATTGCAAACAAGATTATCCCCATGAATCGCTGATTGTTGCAGCCGCTTGGGCGCCCATGTTTGTGTTAGGTATTGTTTGGATATGCATGCAGTTTGGGTTCGTGACCAATGGCAGCTTAATTGGCACAAGTAAGCTGGCGATTATGAGTCATGTAACTTTGTTGGCTTTTAGCGTTTATGCGCGAGATAAAAGACAAAAAGAAGCTTTTGTCTTTTATAGCCTACACGACCCTGATACTGGGTTGGCTAACCGCTTCTCACTGAATCAATATCTTGAATCTCTGTTACATAAAAACGCGCACCATACTTTGCTGTTGTTCAAACCGTTTGTGATTAAAACTATCCGTTTGAACTTAGGTACTGAGCAAGCAAATAGGCACTTGAAAAGTTTATTTGAACGACTTGCAGTGCAATTAGAGAGGTATGCGGCATATACAGTCGATGAGCAAAACGAAAAGACAGAAATTTTTCGTCTAGATGACAGTACATTTGCCATTATTTTACACGGAAAGCTCTCTCTTAGTCAGGTAGAGCAGTATGCTTGTATATTGTCGTCTGTTTTTGAAGAAGGCATTCTTTACAAAGGCACTCGATTAATTGACGAAATTGAAATTGGTGTAGCTAATTCACCAATACACGCCAAAACGGTGGACTGCTTAATTCAAAGAGCTCTACTGGCGCTCTCGAGTAAGTCTACGCTCAATGAACGATGGCAAATATTTGATTTGGCTAATTCGGTCATCTCTCAGCGGAAAATGCGCTTGGCTTCGGGGTTAAAAGACGCGTTGGATAACGACGGTTTTGCCCTATATTTGCAGCCACAAGTGAACTTAAATACAGGTAAAGTACATGGTTCAGAGGGGCTATTACGCTGGTTTCATCCAGAATTTGGGCAAGTACCTCCAGATGAGTTTATACCAATTGCAGAGTCTTCAGGGCTTATCCACTTACTGACGGAGATGGTTTTATTAAAAGGGCTTAATTATCAAAAGCGCATTGTAGAACAGTATCCAGGACATGTTTTATCACTCAACATATCTGGAAAGGATTTAGCCAGGAAAGAGCTTTTGGTACATCTAATTACATTGGTCAATGAGCTAAACCTCAATCCTTCACAAATTATGATTGAAGTAACTGAGTCTGTAACGATAGCGAATCAACACAAGTTAAAGAGTGTTTTAGATGACTATAAAAGTGTTGGTGTAAAGCTCGCAATTGATGACTTTGGTACGGGTTATTCGTCATTGGCATATTTAAGTTACCTTGGATTTGATGAGCTTAAAATTGATAAACAGTTTGTCATGGATATAGAAAGTTCTAGTAGCAATCAAAGCATCACTAAAGCGATGACGGACATGGCGCATAGTTTAGGGTGTAAAGTGGTTGCTGAGGGTGTTGAGAGTTTAGAGTGCTTTACTAGGCTTCAGCATTACGGTGTTGATTATGCACAAGGGTATTTCATCTCCAAACCGCTTGAGTTTGACGAGTATTTACCTTGGTTATATCAAGCAAGTCAAAGTGACGAAGCGAAGCGGTTTTTAGTGTAGTGCTCTCTAATACCAATCCACAATAACACTTAATCATTCAGGGGAATTAAACCTGATGATAGCGGCGTTAAAAATTTCTCATTTAGAACAACTAAAGAACGAAATTCTTACCTAGCCTATTTTGATGTAGGTACCTTGGCGATAGCAGGACGCGGTAGCGGAATGGTAATTTTGTACTAATTAGATATGATAAAACGCAACTGTGTTGGTTCTCTTTATTGTCTCCATTTTTTCACTGGTTTACCATTTTTCATGCTGGCGCCAATATTCGAGCTCTATCTGCATTGCAGCGCCTTACCCAAAGAAAAAAAGTAGCTAAATATACTTTTAGATAACGTATGTATTGTTTCGGGGGAAGGAAAGCCACCGCCATGCTGAAGAGGGCTGTTGTGAATACCGTTTACCAAGTAGTCATTACTAATATTATCATTGTAAAAGATACAGGCTTCAAATGCTCTGGCAGTCATTTCCTGAGGTCGGCTAAAATAAAATGAACCGTGTTGTTTATCGAGTTGTTTGGCATTTTCAAAGTAGTGACTAGGGCGCTTACCATCTTCGCTTAAAAAAGCTGTGCTGAAAAAGCTATCTAGATACAAGTTGAGAGGATGATGATTATAAATTGGTATTTCTAACCACAGGCTAGAGGCGAAACTCATTGGGCTTGGGGTATCAAACAGGTGTTTGCAAATATAATGATCAAACGCATGCCACCATTCGTGTGCAAGCGCGCCTGCGCCCGCATTTTTTGCCAACGCCAGTGTTCTTGTTGAGGGGGCATAATGTGCTTGCACGCCTTTTTGTCCACCCGTACCAAATGCGAAGTTTAATGTGTTATTGAGACCAATGACCGACGGCGGTACTGACAGAATTTGAGCGAGATCCGCAAGCGCATCATAAATTAAGTTTGCGCTAATATACTTTTCTTTGTCATTAACCCAGCTTCCAATGGTCATGGTTTTAAAGCCAAAGGTTTGTTTAATTTCTTGATAATCCACCTGATCGCCAAATCGATAATCTGGACCATGGCGAGTAAAACGGTCAGTTAGACGGGGAATGCGATTCATGGAAAATATCGGCTTTTTACATGCTCAGGCATCAGCTTAGTCTGTTGTTCAATCATGCCATTAAGCAGTGTGAGTAATGGAGTTTGATCGAGGCTTTCAAATTGTGCTAAAAATAGCCCGACGGCTTCTAGGGTGGATAAACTATAGCTTTGTTCTGCTTTGCGAATGCGATATTGATTGGTTGGTACATGGCTAAAAGTTAGCGCAGGAAATTCCAGCAACCAAGGGTTGAGCGCGATAATCTTGTTCGCCTTTTTCCAGGTACCATCAATGACGATAAGGGTATCGAGCGGTTTCAAGTTTTGTTTTGCTTGTTCTACAGTAAGTGCTTTTTCGCAGGGATAGAGAATAGCACAATGTGTATTTGCCAATGAGTGCTTAATTTCTTGAAAATCGGCCTCAGATTCGCCTACCACAATATTGATGTTGTTTAATAGGAGTGCTAATAGTCGCGCGGTGTTTTTAGCTAAGTTGGCTTCATCAGGGTGCTGCAAAACAAGCACCTTTGTTTGGTTTACAATTTTATCGTCAAGGTAACTGCATACACAGGTAACATTCGGGTAATGGCATTTTGAACAGCAATTTCTTTTCATGTCTAATTTTGCTATAACAACTTAAGGCTAAATCTTATCATAAATATCAAAATGTTTTGCTAACCAGGCTCGAATTGTCTAGCATTAGTTATCATGACCGTTAGAAGGGAATTTTATGACTGTAAGCATAGATACAAGCGCACTTGAAAATATGCAATCTTTGCTTGGTGAGCAATTTGAAGATACGCTGGTCTTCTGCTGCAGCGAGTTTGAACGATTGGAAAATGATTTAAAACTTGCCCTGCATTCCGATAAGCAGGAAGCAATTCGCCATGCCCATAGTTTGAAGTCAAATGCTGCACAATTTGGGGCTACCAGTTTAAGCAATACTGCTCGTGCGATAGAGCTCGGTTTGGTTAATGGTGATGAAGACATTGTGTCTCAAAATATCGCTCAAATTGCTGAGCAAGTTGTTGGCTCAAAACAGGAATTAATGGACTGGCTAGCGTCCGCATAATAATAACTAAATATATCAAATCTATCGAATAATCCCTTTGTTTTTAACTACTGGTTTGGGCTATGCTAGGCGTTGTAAATGGGGGGATAAATGTCAAAAATTACAAAAAGCAATAAACTACATGGCGTATGTTATGACATACGTGGTCCAGTTCTTACTCAAGCTAAAAAAATGGAAGAAGATGGGCAAAAAGTTCTTAAACTCAATATAGGAAATCCAGCAGCCTTTGGCTTTGATATGCCAGAAGATATGCACCGAGACATTATCCGTAATTTATATGCCGCGCAAGGGTACTGTGATTCTAAGGGCCTATATTCTGCTCGCGTCGCTGTATATCAGCATTATCAACAAAAATCTTTACCAAATATCAGTGTAGACAATATCTATATTGGTAATGGCGTCAGTGAATTAATTCAAATGACAACTCAAGCATTGCTAAACAATGGCGATGAAGTGTTGATCCCTGCACCAGATTACCCACTTTGGACGGCGTCGGTTAAGTTAGCTGGTGGTACACCTGTACATTATCGCTGCGACGAGCAGCAAGATTGGTTTCCTTGTTTAGATGACATTCGCAAGAAAATTTCAAATAAGACAAAAGCGCTGGTTTTAATAAATCCAAACAACCCTACAGGGGCGGTCTATGATGAATCGCTGTTACAAGGTCTTATCGATATAGCCAGAGAGCACCAACTATTGTTGTTGAGTGACGAAATATACGAAAAAATTCTTTATGATGGGGCTGAGCATACTTCTATCGCTGCAATGTGCGATGATCTTCCTGTGATCACCTTTAACGGCTTAGCGAAAACTTACCGAGCTGCGGGGTTGCGCATGGGCTGGATGATCTTAAGTGGTAAGGTCAGCGCCATGAGTGATTTAGCAACGGGGCTAGATATGCTCGCATCAATGCGTTTGTGTGCCAATGTACCAGCGCAATTTGCTATTCAGCAAGCGCTTGGAGGTGTGCAGTCCATAGATGCACTTATCGAGCCTGGCGGGCGGTTGTATGAACAGCGTAATATTGCGTATCACGGATTAAATAATATAGACGGTGTATCGTGTGTAAAACCTAAAGGGGCTTTATACGCCTTTGCAAAAATAGACACGGAAAAGTTTAACGTCAAAAATGATGAAAAAATGATGTTAGACCTACTAAAGCAAGAAAAAATCTTGCTTGTACATGGGCGAGCGTTCAACTGGCCTGAACCTGACCATTTTAGGCTGGTTTTTTTACCTCATAAAGATGAATTAGACCCAGCAATGGTACGCATGCAAAGGTTTTTTGATGGTTACCGACAAGGTTAATCGCTCAAAAGAAGGCGTAGAATAGCTCTGCGCCTTGATTTTTTATGGTTCACAAATGTTTGCTATGAACTGTTGGTAAAGTTCTGGTAGTTCTTTTAGCAAGCTATTTTTTCCGCAAACATCATGCTCCGATAGTGCATGCGCAATGCTTGAGATGGTTTGTTGCTCGGCAAGTTTAGACGAGATATTTAAATGACTGATGTGCCATGGCTCTTTTGCAACACCACCATTGTAATGTCGATATGGTTTAAAAAAACCGTAGTTTGACATGTTTTCATCAAGCCACTCGTTAAACTCAAAAAATGGACCTCCAGTTTGGTATTCCCAAGGTTCAAGCTGTAGTTTTTGATCAACTGCTAAACAGTTACTTGCGTATATATCTAGATCAGTTCCAAAGTGGTGTCTGCTACCACCTGGTATGGCCGAAAAGAGCATAATGGCGCGACACTTATCTAAATCGGCCAGTGCTGACAAATCGACTTGATTACCTTGCAAGTCAAATACTGGGCGTAAGCCTTGGAACTTATTGTTCCAAATCGATGCTTGGCGGTCAAAGCCTCGATAGGCTGATGCAACAGTTAGTTCGAAACCAGCCTTATCAGCTTCATCTTTTAGCGCATTTAGATCATTCGCCACTTCATTGTGAATAGCATGTTGTTGCCATCTAATTAAATGAGAGTCATCTAACCCACAGGCTATCTTAGACAGTGTCATATATTTCCTATGTCAGAAGTTTTTCCAAAATACGTTCATATATCAAGGCTAAGTTTTCGAGATCACTTATGCTGACACATTCGTCCACCTGATGAATAGTGGCATTTATGGGCCCAAGTTCAATCACTTTACAGCCGGTTTGAGCGATAAATCGCCCATCAGAGGTTCCTCCAGATGTTTCTGGTGTGCTGATCACGCCAGTAACTTCTTCTATCGCTGCCAAAGTGACATCGAGTAGGGGGCCTGGCTCGGTTAGAAATGGTAAGCCGTTTAAGATCCACTCAAGCTCATAGTCTAACTGATGAGCTTTTAGAATTTGATTGACACGTTCTTTTAACTCGTCTGCGGTTACTTCGGTACTGAAACGAAAGTTAAATTGCACATAAAGTGTGCCTGGAATGACATTGCCAGCACCTGTGCCACCTTGAATATTTGATATTTGAAAGCTCGTCGCAGGGAAGTAATCGTTACCAGTGTCCCAAACCGTTTCGCTCAACTCTGTGAGGGCGGGAGATGCCCTATGAATTGGGTTTTCAGCTAAATGCGGGTACGCTACATGACCTTGTTTGCCCTTCACGCGCAAGTGACCGGTGAGCGACCCTCGACGTCCATTCTTCACCACATCGCCTAATACATTCCTTGATGATGGTTCACCCACCAAGCACATATCTATTTTCTCATTTCGAGCTTCGAGTAAATCGACGACTTTGGTTGTGCCATTGATAAAAGGGCCTTCTTCATCGGAGGTGATTAAAAATGAGATGGAGCCACGATGATCAGGATGTTTTGTTACGAATCGCTCTGTTGCTACTACCATAGCAGCTAATGAGCCTTTCATATCGGCCGCCCCTCGACCGTGCAACATGTCGTCATTGATAGTGGCACCAAAAGGAGGAAACTGCCATGCAGATTCATCACCAGTAGGTACAACGTCGGTATGGCCTGCGAAGCAAAAGTGAGGGCCCTCAGTGCCTTTCCTTGCCCAAGTATTCAAAGTATCAACGAAAAAGTGTTCTTCAATGTTGAATCCGATAGCGGCTAAACGTCGATTCATCACCGCTTGGCAGCCAGCGTCCTCAGGAGTTACCGACGCCTTTCTAATTAAGGCTTGTGCCAGCGCCACAACTTCACTAGTCGCGTGTTTACTCATAAAGCAAAAATCTCTTGATATTGCTCTTTTTTAAATCCGATATGATATTGGTCATTGTGCAAAAGAATAGGGCGCTTAATCATCGCCGGTGATTCTAATAAGTATTGTTTTGCACTTTGCTCATCTAAGTTTTGTTTTTGCTCATCTGTTAAGGCGCGATAGGTGGTGCCGCGTTTGTTGAGTACATTTTCCCAGCCAAGTTGAGCACAAAAAGTGTCAATTAACTTCTCAGTGATGCCATCTTTTCGATAATCATGAAAAGTGAACTCTATGTTGTTATCTGCTAGTAGCTTTTTCGCTTTTTTTATCGTGTCGCAGTTTGGAATACCGTACATGATGGTCATATTTATGGCCTTAAAATATTGATTGTTTCGTAATTGTGATCAGCGGATCTTGGCCCGCATTCACTTGTTTTAGCGGATGATAACATGGCCCAAGCCTGTCCGCATTGAGGATAACTAGTGAGCCTAAAACTTTTGGCGTGTCATTAGGAATATCGAAATATGCCAGAACTTCACCTTGCTCAATGTCTTTTTTACCGAAAGCGTTAATTGGGTGCCTTTCTAGTGCCATGTACTCTTGTGGCAACTGAATATTGACGAGCAATTTTAATCCATTATTAGCAAGAATGATAAACTCACAGCCTTTGTGTCGCACTTGTTCCAACTGGCCTGTGACAGGTGAAGTGACTTTGTTACTACTCATTTCTACGCAAATGCCACGTCCTAGCATACCTTGTGAGAATATAGACTCAGGATGCACATGTAGTGGCAGCACTTTGCCTGTGAAAGGGCTTGCTAAATGCATAAGCAAGTTGTTTATCGTGGTAATCGGGGCGTATTCAATGGTTGGCGAAAATATCATTTATAGAACTAAATACCCATCTTTTTTCAAGGCTTTAACAGCAGTATCAATTTGTTGATGTTTAACCAATATATAATCTGTGTCGTATGTTGAAATTGAAAATATCGATACATTTGCTTTGGCTAGAACGCCTGAAATGTTAGACATAATGCCAGTTAACGAGAATCCCAAAGGGCCAATGACCTCTAAAGCGCGCCAATTATCTTCGGCTGCAAAACTATCAATTTCAATATTACTAGGGCAAACAATAGATAATTCATCTTGGGTTTTAGCGATGAAGAAAATATCGGCATTAACCACTTTTTCAGGCAACTTGGCATCGCGATCTAAACTGTGGATCGCAAATGTTTGACTGAGAAGCTGGAGAGTTTGTTTTGACATGCCGTAACTCTATTTGATGAACTATTTACATAGTATAGCTAAGAGTTAAGAATTAATAGTTCTTAACTCTTAGTAAGTTACAATTATTGTTGCTGGTCAGCAATTTGCTGCGCTTGAATTGCTGTTAAAGCAATCGTGTACACAATGTCTTCCACGAGGGCACCGCGGCTAAGATCATTAACAGGTTTACGCATCCCTTGAAGCATAGGGCCAATACTAATAAGCTCGGCACTTCTTTGCACTGCTTTGTAAGTCGTGTTGCCCGTATTGAGATCAGGGAATACAAATACAGTCGCTTTACCTGCAACTTTGCTGTTTGGTGCCTTCTTCTTAGCCACATTTTCCATGATTGCAGCGTCATATTGCAAAGGCCCGTCAATATCAAGGTCAGGACGCTTTTGCTGCGCCAATTTGGTTGCTTCGCGTACTTTATCGACGTCGGCACCTTGTCCGGAGGTGCCCGTACTATAACTGATCATTGCAACTCGAGGTTCTATGCCAAATGCCGCAGCTGAATCGGCTGACTGAATTGCAATATCTGCAAGTTGTTCGGCGCTTGGATCTGGGTTAATGGCACAGTCACCATAGACAAGCACTTGATCTGGAAGTAGCATAAAAAATACAGAACTTACCAGTGACGAGCCGGGTGCCGTTTTAATGAGTTGTAGTGGCGGGCGTATTGTATTTGCTGTGGTATTCACAGCGCCTGACACAAGGCCATCAACTTCACTTTGAGCGAGCATCATAGTGCCAAGTACCACGTTGTCTTGCAGTTGCTCTTGAGCGACGACTTCGGTTAACCCTTTACCTTTTCGAAGTTCAACCATGGGTGCTATATACTTGTCGATATTACAAGCTGGTTCTAGTATCGTTACATTTTTGTTGAGTTCAACGCCTTGCTGTGCTGCAATGCGTTCAATTTCTTCTCGCTCGCCCAGTAACACGGTTTTTGCAATACCACGTTCGCCACAAATAGCAGCAGCTTTGATTGTTCTCGGCTCATTGCCCTCTGGAAGCACTATGGTTTTATTTGCTTTTCGTGCCAAGTCGGTCAGCAAATAACGAAACGCAGGTGGCGAGAGTTTTCGAGTTTTTGCAACGTCTTTCGCTAACTCGTTAAGCCAATCAGGGTCTATATGGTTCGCATTGTGTTGTTTTACCTTGTCGATACGTTGTTCGTCGTCACTTGGTACTTCCATGTTGAAGTTGTGCAGTAACAATGAGGTTCTCCAAGTGTCTGCATCGGTCGCCAAAATCGGCAGTCCGGTTTCCATTGCTTGTTCACACAAGGTCATGATCCTTGGCTCTGGTTTAAAGCCGCCAGTTAATAGAATTGCACCGAGCTTTGTGCCATTCATTGCTGACAAACATGCCGCAACAAGTACATCGGAACGGTCACCTGGAGTGACTAACAAAGCGCCTGGAGTGAAGTGGTTGAGTATGTTAGACACGGTTCGCGCACAAAATGTGACTCTGCGTAAACGGCGGTGCATCATGTCACCTGCGTTAATCACTTCGGCTTTCATATAGTTACAAAGATCGATAACACGAGGAGCCACTAAATCGAAATCCCAAGGAATACAACCTAGTAGCATAAAAGGGTGCTTTCTAAAAATAGGAAGCGAAGCTAAGCGGTGCTGCTCGTTCTCTAACGCCTCTGGGTCGTGTTGCTCTACCAAATCGGCGCGCGCACGGCCTTGCTCGTCCAATGGCGCATTGACTTTATTGAAAATACATCCTAATACTCGAGAATGGTTGACAGTACCATAATTACCAGCAGCAATTTCTAACCTATCTTCCAATTGATCATTGCTGTCATTACCAGGCGTTAAAACAAATACGATGTCAGCCCCCAGCGTTTGCGCTATTTCTCTATTTACGCGTCCAGCATAGGGCTGCAATCGTGTAGGGACCATACCTTCTATGATGGCCACTTCATCATCTTGGATCACGCTTTCAAAGCGCTCGACAATTTCTTCGAGTAAATCATCACCCTTGCCATCGCCAATCATTTGCTCAGCGTAGCTCAGTTCAAAAGGTGTGGGTGGGTTAACGGCTGAACCTTGTTGCACAATAGCTGTTGATTTTTCGGGGCCGTGTTCATCTTTTCTTGGTTGCGCTATCGGTTTAAAGAAGTTAACTTTAACCGCTTTTTGTTCCAGAGCCCGCACCAAGCCAACCGAGACGGAAGTTAATCCAACGCCAGTTGATACTGGGATCAACATAATTCTTCTACCCATATTATTGCTCCTGCGCAATGCGTGCAGCGTCAGACGCGATAACCCATTCTTCATTGGTCGGAATGACAATCGCGCATGGTGAAGTACTTGATGTTATGACGCCCTCTTGCCCGAAACGTGCAGCTAAATTGTTGTCAATATCGAGCGTTAAGCCTAAGAATGAAAGTTGTGAAACGACTTTAGCACGGATCTCATCAGAGTTTTCACCTATACCGCCGGTAAAGACTAGGGCGTCCAATCCCCCAAGCGGCACAGCAAACGCAGCTATTTGTTTAGCAAGGCGATAGCAAAATATATCGAGTGCCAGCATTGCTTTTTCATGACCTTGCGCAGCAGCTTCTTCAATTGTTCGGCAATCATTTGATAACTCACTGATCCCCAGTAGGCCACTTTGCTTATTTAACAATACGTCTACTTGGGTTGGTGAATACTTTAATTGATTCACTAAGAACGAGAAGATCCCAGGGTCGATATCACCAGAGCGGGTTCCCATCATCAGGCCTTCAAGTGGCGTTAAGCCCATACTAGTATCAACCGAGTGACCATTTTTTATTGCAGTAACTGAACAGCCGTTACCTAAGTGGGCGCTAATAATTCTCGAATTAGACTCATCGAGCGCTAAAACTTTGTGAGCCTGCGCCGATACGTAGTAGTGACTGGTGCCATGAAAGCCGTAGCGACGAATACCGTGTTCTTTATACAAAGAATAAGGGAGTGCGTATAAAAATGCTTCAGGTGCCATAGTTTGGTGAAACGCTGTATCAAACACCGCAATTTGTGGTAGTGACGAAAATGCTTGTTGGGCAGCTTCAATACCCAACAAATTTGCCGGGTTATGTAAGGGAGCTAACGAGCTTGTATCGTTAATAGCATCTAAAACGTCTTGGGTGATCAGCACTGAATGTGTAAAGTGTTCACCACCATGTACAACGCGGTGACCAACGGCAATGAGGTTTTTGTCTAAATCGAGTTGCTTAACAAGCTCAACTAATCGTTCAATCGCAACTTGGTGTGCATCACCAGCGTTTAATAAAATGGTTTGCTTACTGCCATTGTGTTTGTATTTTATTAGCGGCTCTTGTTCAGCTAGACGTTCCGCGAGGCCAGATAAAACTTCTGAACCTGAGTTGATTTCGATGATGGCAAATTTTAAACTCGAGCTACCGCAGTTTAAAACTAAGACATGGGAAGATGACATAATGACTTTCCGTTTTGACAATAACAGTAAACGCGTATTAAGCTTAAAGTATAGTGGCATTTAAGCTACGCATTAGACCAAGGTATAATTGACTCATTTGATAGTAATTTTACCTGATTTTTTTATTAAAAGTTAGCACCTAGGAGTGACGATGCAAAATAGTCTAATTTCACAAGTGCAGCTTGGACGCCAGTACGCTAAGGAATGGCCAATGCGTAAAGAACTCGCTCCCATGTTTGCGGAGTTCCGAGTTATCAAGGCCACTGAATTTGCTTTGACAGTGATGCCTATCCTTGCAATCTTTACTGTGTTTTTTCAAACAAGCCAACTTGGCATGGACTATTTACCACAATCAATCGCGATTGCATTATTTTTTCTCTCGTTACCGGTACAAGGGCTATTATGGCTTGCTAAAAGGTGCGAAACGCCACTCAACCCGTCATTGAGCAGTTGGTACAACGAGCTATATCAAAAAATGGTTGCAAATGGCTATGATGTGCCGCTTACCTCACGTAAGCCGAAATACAGAGAGTTGGCTAAGCTGTTAAGCGATATGTTTAATAAAATGGATAAAGCGTTTACGAAAGAGCAGCTTTGATACTGCTCTTCTTTATCATTTATTTTTTGGCAAATTCGCTTAAGTAAAAAGATAGGGTAACTTCATGGTGGGTGGTTGCCCTAAGCGCTTCATAATGTGAATCTTTAAACTTCCAGGCAAATGGCGTCATTCTGATCAATTGCTCAATAACCTCGGTACTGATGTTTTGCTTTTCCTCTAGTAAAGTGTGTTTGGTTAATATAAAGCCATTCGGTGCCTCAGTAGCCGCGTGCAACTGCACTTCATCGTATATATGATTTTTCAATTCAAATAAATGAGTAGGCCCTGGGCTTACAATGATTACAGTTCCATTGTTATGAGACAAACGAGCCATCTCATGTTCAAATATCGGAGCGAATACGCTAACCAGTAAATCTGCGCATCCGCCAGCGAAAGGCGCTTGTTTCGTGGAGGCTACGCTAAAGTTTACATTTTTGTATCGCTTAGCGGCGTATTTAATTGCTGATTTAGAGATATCCACACCATAAACTTGACGTGTATCTTGAGTAAATTGATGTGTGTAAAAACCTTCACCACACCCTAAATCAATCACCACATTAGGTTGATACGAGTTAATCAGTTCAATCAGTGCTTGACGCAAGAATGCATAATGATCGGTTGCGAAAAATGCGCGCCTTGCTTGTACCATTTCCAAATTGTCGCCTGGTTGTTTGGATTTTTTATTTTGCACAGGCAACAAGTTTACATATCCTTCTTTTGCGTAATCAAATTGGTGTCGATTTTCACACAGTAGGCTTTGTTGATGATGTGTCAGCGGTTTTGAACAAATAGGGCAGTGGTACAAAAGGCTCATTTATCTAGGTATTCCTGATCGTAAAATGTTTTTACCCAATGAGGGCGATAAGTGATGAGTAGGGTTATAGCCATGCCATTGAGCATCGCTTCGGGAAACCAAATAATAACAGAAAAGAACATATAGTTATTGCGTAATGTTGCAAAATCATACGTTCCCAAAAAGTAAAAATAGCCACTACTAATAAGGATCTTCGCAGCGCCGATACAGCCACCAACAATAAATGCACATACAAAAATATAGATGAAGAAGTGTTTTGGTAGAAGTCGATGGCAAAGTAGATATGCACAATAGCTCAAGTAAACTGGAATAAGCCCTGTAAAGACAACAAACTCACTAAAGGTATCCCAGCTTAAGCCTGTGAATGCCAGTAATAGTAAGCTTGCAAGAATAACGCACAGACAAGCCAGCCGCCAGCCCATAATCAGTGTCACAGCAGTTATACCCAGTATATGAATGTCTAACTGTGGAAGGATCCCTGCTTTTATTTGCCAAAGGGTTGCCAATACCAAAGCACAAGCAAACACGCCAGTTTGGCGTGCAGGACGTTGAAGCAAAGTGACATAGGCTTGCCTATTGAACGAGGCGGCAAACAATGCCGCCATAAAAACGCTAATCAGCATAATTTATAAGTTAAATGTCGCCCAAATTGGCGCATGATCTGAAGGTTTTTCGATACCTCTCAATTCGTAGTCAATGTCACTTTCAATGCATTGTTTCATCAGAGAATCTGTTGCCAAAATCACATCGATACGCAGGCCTCTGTTGTCGTCAAATCCACGTGAGCGATAATCAAACCACGAGTATTGCTGTGTATCTTCAGGTTTTAACTCTCTAAATGTGTCTTTCAAGCCCCATGTTAACAGGGTATCGAGCCATTGGCGCTCTTCTGGTTGAAAAGAGCACTTACCTGTTTTTAACCAGCGTTTGCGATTCGCCTCGCCAATACCGATATCTAAATCAGTTGGCGAGATATTAATATCACCCATGACAATAAGGTGTTCTGATGGCTGACACTGCGTGTTTAAGTGTGACATGAGATCTGCGTAAAATTGTCTTTTGTAAGGAAACTTTGTTTCATGGCTAATGTTGTCCCCTTGGGGAAAGTAACCATTCATAACAGTCACTTCTTTGCCTGAATCACTTTCAAAGGTGCCAATGATCATGCGCTTTTGCGATTCTTCTGTGTCAGTGGAAAACCCTTTTTGAATCACTTTAGCTGGCTTTTTCGACAATAAAGCCACGCCATAATGTGCTTTTTGGCCATGAAAATAAACCTGATACCCCATCGCTTCAACATCTTCAACTGGAAATGCCTCATCATGTACTTTAATTTCTTGAAGACCAATAACGTCAGGTTGATGTTTATCGATCAAAGCCTGAAGCTGATGAAGTCGCGCTCTAAGTCCATTGATGTTAAAAGAGATAATTTTCATATTATGATTATGACCTTATTATTCCGATAGGATTACTGATATTTTTTTAGCACTATTTGGGCACTTGAATAATAACATTCATTTGCAAATTGCTAAATGGCTTTGGGGCGTAAGTTTACACTGAATACTCGAAAGAGCTGTCGCTGCACTAGATAATAAAAAAGCGCCTGAAAAAGGCGCTTTAGGACACTGGCAAATGATTAAAACACAAAGTCGACACCCATGGTGATGGTGCGAGAATCTCCATGGTAAGCCCAACCTGTTGGTTTGTGGCCTTGGTCTACAAACTTATCATATTGAATTTTGAAAGCCGCCGTTGGTAAGAAGTTGTATCTTAAGCCAACGCCCAGCATATAGTGCTCTTCTAGATCTTCAGTTACATTAAGTTTGCTTTGCTCATGGTCCGCTTTAGAGTAAGAAATATATGGCTGAAAATCGTCCCAATTATAAACCAACGACACGAGATAAGTGGGGTACTCTGTACCAACTGCGTCGTCGTACTCTACATAGTTCCAGTCAAAGAGTAGGGTAAACTTGTCAAGAGATACACTTCCCCCAACCCCTAGGAATGTTTGAGAGAAGGGTGTGTAGGGATCAATACTACCATCTTGCTGTATGGTTTCCCTATCACGGTCGTTCTGAAAATACACAAAACGTATATCAAAGCTTTCGCCTGAAACATTCCAGTTAAAGCCAGTAATATTTTCCCAAAACTCGTTTACAGTTCTAGCTGTGCCACCGTAAAGCTTATCGTAATAAAGCATTTCAACGTTGTCGTCGGAATATTCATTGCCATAAAAAACAGTAACGGTATTTGAGTAGTCACCTAGCTCAAAGTCATACATCGCGTGTACGCCATTGAACTGAGTTACTTGCCACCAGTAGAGGTTTGCTGGCGGTCGCATCCATGGGTAGGCGTAACCCACTTCTGAGAATTCTGAAAAATAATACATTGGAATATTACGGCGGCCTGCCATTAAGGTCAGATTATCAGTTGCTTTGTAGGTTACGTAATACCAATCAAACTCGGGCTCGAAGTCATCAACACCTTTGGCAACCAATTGAGCGGTGACCGTGAAGTTTTCAGCCAAGTCCATCACCCCTTGAACGGCAAAAATGGACTCTGCTTTAAATGAGATATCGTTGTCGTATTGCCCAACGTCATAAAAATCGGCAGTCAGTATCTCATCCCTAGTTTGCCCGGGGTTTAACGGATCATCCACTGTGCCCAGTGTTTTACCTGCGATGATTGAACCATAGCCACTAATTTTAAGATCAGCATAAGCGTTAGCCGACAGTAATAAAGGTATGCATGTAGTAACAGCTAAGAGAGTTTTCATAATTTGCCCCTTTAAAATTTAGCAACAACTTTGACCGCGTCGGTTGCGGCGCCCGCGTCAACATAGCCAATGGCATCGGGATTAGAAGACACGGCAGAAATGACATCTGCCGCAGAGTCCATTTCTTGCGGCGGTGTGCCTTTGCCTGTAAACAAAATCTTCGACCAGTACGCTTTGACTTGGCTGCTGGATTTACCAATCACTTTGGTGTTGAACTCATCCGTAGCAGGGTCGCTTGAACTGGCGCTTATCAAAATTGCAGAACGCCCGTTTGAGAAAGACTTGGCTTTCCCCAAAAATATTTTCTTTATAGTGCCTTGGTCAAAGGTTGAAGCGTTACTAGGGTGGACGATGATAGCTACGTCGGCATGTGCTTTAGATAGGCTGAGTATGCAAAATGTGGATGCAGCAAGAACAACTTTCCACGTTATATTTTTTACCGAAAATAACATAGGAGGTTCCTTATGTGATTAGCAAAGAGTACAAACTAATTGTTTGGTATATCAAAATAAAAATAGCTGTCATTAACGTATATGCAAGTATTTGTAGCTAAAAAGTTATTATTAAAAAAGAGTGAAACCGATAGATAAATGGGTTGTTTAAGAAAAAGGGAATATGTCCTTGACCCAATTTGAACCGGTATCGGGTCCTTCTAAAGAAGTACTTTTATGGGTGGATATGTGGAGTTATTGAAGGTGATAGGTTGGTTAATAACACGACATTCATTGTTAAAATATGAACAGTTGTTAGCGGCGAAAAGCGAAGGTTTTGCATTGATGTAAATAGTCTATTAAATGAACAAAAAAGGTTGTTTTTATCATTTACAAAGTAAAAGTTGGTTATATAATGCGCGCAAATTCGTTCATATTAGGTATATTATGTTTAAGTCACTTTCACTTGTAATCGCGTTATCTTCTGTTTCTGCACAGGCTGCTACTGTTGAGTATACAGCGGCAAACGCATCACCTGAGTCTAAGCTATGTGTTATTGCTGCACAGCAAGGTTTGAGTGCTGCACGTGTAGAAGCGCAAAGACATGGTATTCACATTTCTCGTTTTTCAAAAACATTAGTATGTAATGGCGAAGATATCCGTGACATCGCTAAAAATGCAGCTAAAGAGACGCATAAAGATGCGCAAAAACATGTCGCGCTAGTGGCTAAAACAGAAAGTACAGAAACTGAGCTTTGTATCAAAGCTGCAAAAGATGGTGTTTCTAGCACTGTGTTGAAAGGCTTTAAAGCTCGTAACTTGCGTTGTAACGACATGCCAGTAAAAGAGTTTGTTAAGCAGTATGGGAAAACAGCTATCTAAATTGTTTTCTTTCTGTAGAACAAAGTTTCAAGGCCAGGCTTATTAGCTTGGCCTTTTGCGATTTATTCGCTATCAAAAAGTCGCTTGTGGGTTCGGCGCGCATATTCGTCAGTCATGCCACTCAAATAATCGGCTAATACCCGCATTTGCGCGTTATTATCTTCCGCTTTTACATACTCTTCTTGTGTTGTGTATGGCAGTAAACGCATTGCGTCACTCGCTAACGCACTGAATAAATCGATAAGCAAATTTTGGCCGCTGAATTCAATTTGTTGCATCTTTGGCTCTTTTATCAAGCGTTCAAATACAAACAGCTTAAGAATATTTAATATTTGCGCGAATTCATCATCAAGTGACACACTGTATTTTAATAAAGGGGAGTCAAAGTCCTCAGACTGTATACTCAGTTTGCTGTTGATAATAAAAAGATTTACAAGCTCGCCGATGGCGTCCTTTCTATAGGCCTCGTCTCTAGAAAACAAACGACTCGTCAATTGTGATAGGTTGTCTTGCAACCAAGCTGAGGGGAGCGCGGCGAGCTTAGGTTCTGCATACAGTGTCCAGTCTGTATAAGTCAATGTATCTGTGGCAATGGCGTCTTCTAGGTCATGTACGGCATAGGCAATGTCGTCAGCCAGTTCCATAATAGAGCAATCAAGGGACTTATAGCGTGTTTTACATCGATACTGATCAATGACCTCATGCTGTTGAAATAAAGCCCGATCTTTCTCACTAAATGGGCTCAAAATCCAATCAAAAACATCATCATCGCACTGATAAATTCCTTTTGCAGGCAGCCAGTCGGTTGCCTTGATAAACCTTTGTGCGGGGTCATGAAGTGGCTTGTTGTACCAAAGTGTGTCAATTATTGCTGGATACTTAATAAAACCAAGTAAAGTTCTGCGCGTCAGGTTCATGCCAAACCCTTTGCTATACGGTTCTAGTTTGGACACAATACGCAAGGTTTGTGCATTTCCTTCAAACCCTCCAAAGTTCTTCATTAAATAATTAAGCGCGGTTTCGCCCCCATGACCAAATGGTGGATGACCGATGTCATGGGCTAAACATAAAGTTTCAATTAGGCTTGTAGTCGGAAAGTGTGCAAAGTTTGGATTTTCAATTTTCAAGTGCCTTAACAGGCCACTACCAATTTGTGAAACTTCAAGAGAGTGAGTGAGGCGAGTGCGGTAAAAGTCGTTTACGCCAATACTCATGATTTGCGTTTTTGCCTGTAGTCTTCTAAAGGCTGCTGCGTGAATTATACGGGAGCGATCAACCTGCCAAGGAGAGCGGTTATCGTTAGGGCGGTGTTTATTTTGTTCAAATCTTCGTTGCTGCCAAACTGTATGCATGTATGCTCCGTATCAAATTCATAACGCGTTCCGATACTCGATAAACTAACATAAATTCGCGTTTGATTACCCGTTTAAGTATAATATGGCGCTAATTTTAAGGCGAAAAATAGTATGTTACGTGTATAAGCTGGGATGAAATCTTATATTTTCAGCAAGAAAAGCCAGGAAAGGGAATATGGTTGGCACAAAAACATAGAGGATGAATATGCAAGCTAGATTAATACAAATTGTTATTTTTGTTATTTCCGTATGGGCGATAAGTTACCCTTTCTTGTTTAAGCAAACGCCTCAAATAATAGAGGAACCTAAAGTTGAACGAAAGAAGGTAAAGCCAAAAGTAACGGAGAAGCCATTACACAATGTCAAGCTACCCGATTTTGCAAATATTAAAGATATAAAACAGAAAAAACAGCAGTTCTTCGACTTTATCAAACCACATGTGAATGCGGAAAATAAGAAAATCGAGGGGCAAAGAGCCGCGCTAGAAATTGCTTTAATGATGTTACAGGCAGATGCAGAACTGACAGGCACTCAGATTAAAAAGCTGAAAAAAATCTTTGCTTACTATCGACTTGATAGTTCAGAGTTCACAGTAGAAAGCATTCAAGATGCATTAACGCATGTCGACATTATCCCTAAAGAGTTAGCTTTAATGCAGGCCGCGAATGAGTCTGCTTGGGGCACATCTCGGTTCGCAAGAATAGGTTTGAACTTTTTTGGGCAATGGTGCTACAAAAAAGGCTGCGGCTTGGTCCCAAAAAGACGCGATGATGAGGCTGAACATGAAGTTGCTGCTTTTAAATCAGTCGGAGCCGCCGTTAAGTCATATTTCAGAAACATCAATACGCATGAAGCTTACGCACAGTTACGTGCACAACGTGCGCAACTAAGGGCAAAAAAGTTGCCAATTGACCCAACATTACTCACGCGTGGACTTGTTTCATATTCAGAGCGAGGCGATGCGTATGTTGAAGAGTTGAATGATATGATCCGCCACAACAAGGACTACTTTGATGAAGAATAAATGCTTTGCGGTTTTAGTCGCATTATTGGCGAGTACGACCACAGTCAGCGCAAAAGAATTTGTAGTATCTTATGACGGCTTTTATGACAGATTAAAAGTGGTTGAAAAGGGCGCTTTTGAATTTGCTCGTGTTAATTTTTATGTGGTTGATATAGCGACTCTAGAGCCATGTAAGATCGCCAAAGGTCAAATTGTAACAGAAAAATCAACCGCGCCCTTAACTTATACAGAGCAAGCGCAGTTACTTCTGCCTTATGATAAACAGCTTGATCAAGATAAAGCTGTGATCGTCATTGAACCTCAAAATCCAAAGCATGATTGTCAGCTTAAATTTCAAATCGAGGCGGAGCATTTTACTTCAGATAATTTGAATAAACATGACATCTATCAGTTACACATGGAGTTTGATGAATTACTTTCAGATCTATCAGGCTTTTTTGTTAGTAAGTTAATGGGCTTTTTACTACCAGAACAAAAGGGTGTGAAAGTGATATTCTCTAATAAGATGAATTTCACGGATAACGGCGTTGAGTGTCGCGAAAATAGCTGTAATTTTGCCATTGCTGAAGATTGGGAAAACAATAACGAGCGTTTAACGAGCACAAATGCAAGCGTTAATATTGAGCAAGTTGTACCTTGGATCAGCAAATAGTATTTGTTTGAAGAAGTGATGCATTAATTTACATCACTTTTTACATTTCTCCCGCCAACTCCGTACTTCATCCATCATGTTACAGAGCCTTCTGTGGCTAAATAGTAGATTGAACTAGTTCAACACTAAAAAAGTCCGTATAATTGCCGCCCTCTAATTCCCTTTGAAAAGTAGTCATTGTGATTGGCGATGTGAGTAGCAAAATGAGTCAAACAGATACACGAAAAGAAGTTTTTGAATTAAATAAATTACAAAAACGACTGAGAAGACAGGTGGGTAACGCCATTACCGATTACGGTATGATTGAGCAAGGTGATGTTGTTATGGCCTGTATTAGTGGCGGTAAAGACTCGTTTGCGATGCTCGATATACTTTTACAGTTACAAAAAGTTGCGCCTATCTCTTTTGAAGTCGTAGCGGTTAACTTAGACCAGAAACAGCCCGGTTTTCCTGAGCATATTTTGCCTGAGTACTTTGAATCTTTAAATATCCCTTACTACATCGTAGATAAGGACACGTATTCCGTTGTAAAACAAAAAATTCCTGAAGGCAAAACAACGTGTGGCCTTTGTTCACGATTACGCCGTGGTACTTTGTATTCATTTGCAGAAAAGATCGGTGCAACGAAAATTGCGCTTGGTCATCACATGGACGACATGGTTGAAACATTGTTTCTAAACATGTTTCACGGTGCGCGACTCAAAGGCATGCCGCCTAAATTACGCTCTGATGATGGTCGTAATGTGGTTATTCGCCCGCTAACCTACTGTAGAGAAGATGACCTAATTCGTTACGCGGAGCATAAAGCGTTCCCAATTATTCCTTGCAACCTGTGTGGTTCTCAAGAAAACTTACAGCGTCAAAATATTAAAGCGATGTTGGTTGAATGGGACAAGAAAACACCGGGCCGAGTAGAGAATATTTTTAAATCGATGCAAAACGTGAGCCCGAGTCAGTTGGCTGACAGGGCGCTATTTGATTTTGAAAATTTGCCTTTGGATAGAAGTGAAGACCGTCAGGAATACGAATTCAGTGAAGCAGTGGTGTCTTCAACAAATATTGATGAGTCACTATTTATTGATGTGACAAACATTTAGCAAAATTAAATAAAAAAATCGCCACTATGAATGAATCATAATGGCGATTTGTCCTAGGTTAATAAGCCTGTTACTTTTTGAACATATTTGGTAAGTCACCAAAGTTTGCAAGAGTCGGGAAAATTTGCCGTAATGTTTGCTGTTCAACGCCAAGCCACGCGCCTAAACTGGCGGCGTATTGATCTACCGACATGGTTGGGATCAATCGGCCATGGCCTGCATCTAAAGCATGGTCTGAAACAGGTTCGGGAATATCGCCAAAAATAGTGCCACCATTAATCGCGCCACCCATAATGAAATGGTGGCCACCCCAACCATGGTCAGTACCATCACCATTAACAACCAGTGTTCTTCCAAAGTCTGATGCGGTAAACAAAGTTACGCTATCCGATAGCCCCAGTTTTTGCATTGCTTGGTCAAATGCACTGATAGACTCGTCCATCGTTTGTTGAAGCTGAGGTAAAGAATTAGCTTGATCTGAGTGCGTATCAAAACCGCCCATCGCTACAAAAAATACTTGTCTTTTTTCGTCCAACTGATCTCTGATGGCAATTGCCTTACTGACTGTTTCAAGCTGCTTTCCTAGCTCAGAATTGCCAAAAGACGGTAGGGTAATTTGCGTGTTTTCCATCGCAGCATTGAACTTTTGATTCGCGTCAAAAGCGCTATTCATCTGACTGGCGACGTCTTGTTCAATGAAATGGGTACTTTGATTAGTAATGGCACTAAAGTGTTGTTTTAACAGACTTGACTCATCAAACTCTTCAAAAATCTCAATGTTAGCTGCACGACCATTACTGACATGATAAGGCGTTGTTTTATCGCCTGTAATGAGTAAGCCCGAGCCCGAGGTAGTAATTGCACTAAAGATGGTTGGCATGTTTGTACCTTGCGCTATCAAAGCATCGTTAAGCTTGCCTGCCCAACCAAATTGAGCCCCTTCAGTTTGACCTGCCAGCCAAGTAGATTGCTGGTCGTTGTGAGAGAACAATCTCAAGGGCAGTTTGGCACTTTCCTGTTTGAAGGTAGTCGCATTGGTTGGTTCAATCAAAGGACCCACATTGCCGACGACCGATAGCCTGCCTTGTTGATATAGTTTAGCCATGTTTGGCATTTCAGGTGGCAGTGCAAATTGTCGATTGCCAAAACGAGTAGGTGTATTTAGTGGGATTAAATTATCTCGTGCACGTTTATTATTGTATCTAGGTAGCAAAGCGCTGCGTGCCGTTGCCCACTTTTGATAGTTTTGCGTGTCATAAGGGATCACTGTGTCATGGCAATCCATGCCACCATACAGAAAAACGCACACGATTGCTTTGTAATCTTCTGAACTATTTATTTGCGTATTTGCTAGGGCATGGCCAAGGTTCAAAAGCGAAGTGGCTGCAGCTGAAGCCACACCGGCTTTTAGAAAAGAACGACGATTCATCATGTTTATCACTCCTATTTTTGAACCAAGTAATCTGGGCTGGTCATGACCAGTAGAACCGCCATCTTGATGCGTATGTTTTCCTCTTCATCGTCATCATCAAGAGGCAGGGTATTGAGTACTTTTGCAATGTGCTGTTTGGTTGAGTCGGTCATTTGCTTGGCAGTAAGCAGCAAATCTAATTGTTCTATGAGCGCTTGGCTATTGTGAGCAAGCGGTGACAATGCACGATAGTTGACCAAAAAGCTGTTTCTAAGTGCATCAATATCTAAGTCGACGTTGCTTTCTTCTAACAGCTCTCGAAACTCCTCAGCGTCGGCTTCTTGTGCAAAGCCCCAAATATAGTAAGTCATAAAGTTTGTATAGCCCACGATAGTGCTTGCGTTGGTTATTTCAAGCTCAGGTGCAACTAAGCCATTTTGGGCGCTAATTGAACCGGGAGCTTTATAACCGGGTCGATAGAAGTTGAACACGCTTGGAGAGCGATACGGGTGCTGGCTTAAACGAGTGACCAAACTGGTATCCCAAAGCATCGGTTGAAAGCGAGGGGTAATGTTTTCGACTGAAAAAGCGCGCGCCCATTGAGTGAACCTAAGGACCGGCTCTTTTAGCTTGCCACCACGGGGAGTGGCAATATTTCTTGCTTCAGGATGAAACAAAATGGCGGCTAGGGTTGCATCTAAAGCACCTCTTTTACCATTACCAATAATGGAGCCGTCTGGCAGGGTAAACTTTCCTAGGTTGAACGCAGTTGCCACACTGCTTACATAACTTTTACTTGGATTAGAGCTAACAAGTCTCTGGATCAGTTGTTTGCCAATAAAAGTGCCTAAATTGGGGTGTGCAAAAATGTGATCTAATGCCAAATCAATAGAAGTCTGAGCGTTTGTATTGGCTGGGATGGTTAAACCAAGAAATGATTTTTCTTTACTTGAGTGTTCTTCAGGCGTTGCAACCATGGGTATTGCGTAAACTGCGTTGAAGTAAGTATCGTCACTTTCACCTCGCTCATAATCATAGTCTAACCCAGTAAAGACACGTGCTAACCCAGTAATATCTTGATTGTTGTAAACTTCAATTGCTTGACCTGTTTGATCAAGTTTAAGTGACCCATCTAAATTGAGTGCTGTTAGACCAATTGTGAAAAGCTGTAGCAGTTCACGGGCGTAGTTTTCGTCGGGTACTGTGCCTTTATCTGGATCGCCTTTTACGTTACCAAGGTAGGTTAGGTAATAACCCATAGCTGGCGAGTAGGTGACCGCTTCGAGTAAATCTCGATAGTTACCAAAAGCGCCTCGAATTAATATGTCTTGAAAACTTGCGACCATCTCAGGGTGTTCGCTTAATTCATCTCCGGCGCCATTAGACACCACGAGTATTTGCGATAGTGCGAATGCCATCCGTTGTCTAAGTTGATCCTCAGCGGTAATGGCGTTTTGCCAAAAAGCAATACTGGTTGATTCTAAATAGAATGGGCTGTAGGCATTTTCATCATCCATACGATACTTGTTCCCGAGCTCAATCACCTTAGGTAATAGTAAGCTGGGCTTGAGTTGTAATTGTGCATTAAACCAGTTTGAAGCAGATGTGCCTGCAAGTTTAGATAGCTGTTCAGGTTGTGGGCCGAAAGTGGACTGTTGTAAAAAATGCACCACTTTTTGCTTGCTGGCAAAGCCATCGTCTAAGCTAATACTGCCCTTACTTAAATGTTTGGTGTTGAATTGAGGCTGTGAACTTGCTTCATTGCCATAGCCGAGTGTGGCAATAACGAAAACAATGCAGAGGTAGTCACATATTTTGGTTGTTATTGGCATAATTTGTCGCCTCCATAATTAATCTTGCATTTAAGTTTAACCCTTTTCACTGCGTGCTTTGTATACAAGCACGCCTTGATAAGGTTACAAATTTGTATGATTTACACCTTTAAATTTGGCAGCTCAATATTGAATACGGCACCACTTTGGTCTTTCAACAAGGTTATTTTTGCACCATGGATGTCACATATTGCTTTAACTATGCTTAGCCCCAATCCATTACCCGGCGTTGTTCTGCTGTGATCAGCGCGAAAAAATCGTTGAAAAACTTTTTGGTGAAGTGCTTTTTCAATGCCAGGGCCACTATCGCCAACTTGCAATAGTGCACCCGTTGTGTGGCTTTGCAGTCTCAGCCATACTTTCGCCTCGGGGTTGCTGTACTCCAGTGCATTTTCCAGCAAGTTAAAAATCAACTGATTGAGCAAGTCAGCATCACCAAAGCAACGGACCTTGTCTGTTACAGATATTTCCAGCTGTTTACCCGCATCTGAAAATACGGGTTCAAAACTCTCACCTAACTCAAGTACAAGTGAAGATAGGTCTAAGACTTTAAACCCTTCTTTGTGTTGTCCAGACTCAATCGCATTGAGCCTTACTAAGTTGTTAAAGGTGTTTATGGTTGAATGCAGATCTGTGCTTACATGCTCCAAATGCGAAGTTAATAGTTCTGGACAGTTAATGTCTTGATGCATACTTTGAATGCGGTTTGCGACACGTGTAAGTGGCGTTTTTAAATCGTGTGCTATACCAACAGACATGGTTTTCATATTGGTGTGTAGGTGTGTTATCTCATCTAACAATTGATTGATTGCATTTGCGACTTGAGTCAATTCGCTGTCTTGGGCTATGGAACTTAGTCGCTTTGAATCAGGAGATTTCGCAATGGTAGAAATTTCTTTTATAAACTTATTGGTGACACGTTTTTGTCTTGTGTTAGCAAATAATATAAAGCCAATAATGATAGGTAGACTGATGCAAATATACATGAGCGTGAGTTTGTTAAGAAAAGCGTTCGCGACCGCTTTTCTTTCTGACTCAGCTTTTATAAAAATGAGAGAGTAGTCTTCATCCAGCCGGAACTCTATACGATAGCCTTGCACCGCTTGCTGTTCGTTATCGGTCAGTTTAAATTGTGTCACTTCAAAAAGACCGTTAGGTTTGAGCAACTGACTGCCAGCGATTAATGCTTGGTTGTTATAAAGAGCGAATAAGTAATGTTCCTCGGTTAGAAGTACGATGCTTTGATTTTGGTTTAAAAATTGTCCGCGCTTAAACTCATATTCGTGCTCCAAGTGTGCAATGCCATCTTCTTCGTATAGTTCAATTAACTCCTCTTTAAGCTCAAAGAGTGAATCTTTCTCGTGTACTTCAAGTTGCGCTTTGAGCACAGCGCTAAGTGCGATGAGTAGCAAAGAGGGCGTAAGCCAAAAGTAAAGGAGGGTTTTTATTTGCTTAATTGGAAATACCATATGCTTAACCTGAAATAATATAACCTTGCCCGCGTACTGTTTTGATAAGCTCCGTGTTAAAAGGCTTATCAATTTTATTCCTAAGGCGGCTGACATGTGTTTGTACTAAGCTCGTTTTGGGATCGAAACTGAATCCCCAGATTTGTTCAAGTAACATGGTTTTGGTAATAAGCTGTTGTTGATTGAGCATAAGGTATTCTAAAATTTGATACTCTTTTGGCATCAACTCAATGTTTGTATTTGCTCTGATGACTTCTCGCGTTGTCCTACAAAGCGTTAAGTCCGCAACCGACAAATTTACTTGGCTGGTCTGAATAGGTGGCCGACGAGCTAACGCGTACACTCTCGCGAGTAGCTCGGAGAATTCGAAAGGTTTAACGAGGTAATCGTCGGCACCGGCATTTAGACCTGCCACTCTATCCGCCGTTTCACTCAGTGCAGTTAATAAAATAATGGGCGTCTTTACGTTACTTTGTCTTAATATACGCACCGCATCCATGCCATCCATATTGGGTAGCATGCGGTCAAAGATGATCACATCAAATGCTTGTGTGGACGCTTGTATCATGCCTTGTTCTGCACTTTGACTGTGTAGCGGGCTGTGCCCGTGCTGTGCAAGACCTTTACAAATAAACTCTGCTGTATGGCTATCGTCTTCGACTATCAATACCTTCAAGGCAACCTCAAGATTGGAGTCAAAAACTCATCATATAAGAAATTTGTGATGGTGTGTTATACAATTTTGTATGGTATAGCGCTCTGATTCTAACCTGCAATAACACAGATTCATTTTTAGAGATTAAAGCAGGTGCTAGTGATGATAAAAACTTCTCATTTAGAACAACTAAATCACTCAATTTTTGCTTGCCTAAAGATAGATCACTTAGTTGAGTAGATTGGCATAAATAAAAACCCGCATCAAGACGGGCTTTTATTTGAGTGTGTTTATTCTGCTAGGGGGCTCACATAACCATCTGGTTTTAGTGCTAACACGTCGCAATCTAGGCTGTCGATAACATGCTCGGCTGTGTTGCCAATTAAGGCTGCGCTTAATCCTGTTCTGCCGACCGTGCCAATAACAACAAGCTCAGACTTTTTATCTTTGGCAACCATAGGAATAACGTCTTCTGGTAAGCCTTCTTTTATGATGCAATCATTCGCTGTGATTGAAAACGATTCTGCAAGTGCATATGTTTCATCTTCATGATGCTTTTTAACAGCCTCATTGTAATGAGTTGGATTAAACTCTGGAATTTCAATCGCAATATTAACCGGTGTTGCAGGGTAGGTATTGACTAAGCTCAGCTGTGCATTGGCTAGCTGGCAAATAAACTGTGCATCGCTAATGATTCTGCGGTTTAGTTCAAGGTGCTGCTCATTATCACTTACTGCGTTAACAGCTGCTAATATATGACCTTGCTCAGGCCAATCTTGATCTTTAACTAACAACACGGGCGCTGGACATTTTCTGATCAAGTGCCAATCAGTTGGTGTAAAAATAACTGACTTTAAAGTATCGTGCTGATGAGTGGCTTTAATCACAAGGTCATAGCCTTCGCTTAAGACGCTTTTAATGATGGCTTCATAAGGGCGGTTATGCCAAACGACTTTGCTCTGTACCTTGATATCAGAAATATTATCAACAAGGTCATCTATCCAAGCTTCTCTATCTTTAATGACCGCTTCTCGCATTGCTTCTCGCTCGTCTTTTGAGAGCATGGTGGTCATTTCATAAGAGAAATCGTAAATAGATAAAAAAGCGGTAATTTCAGCACCAGTTTTTTTTGCAAGTGTGATTGCGCGTTGCAAACTATTTTGCTGCGCCTTTGTTGGGTCTATAACGGCTAGAATGCTTTTAATATTGTCCATTGCAAATTCCTTATCGTGCTTCGTTAGCTAAATCAGTTATCTTTAAGTGTAACTGATCTAGCCAAAGGTTAAAGAATTTGCAAACAATTCGTTGCTTTAGATCAAAGAGATATCGCTGCGGTGCGAGCTAAAGCTGGAATGTCTAAGATAGTGATGAACTTGCCTTCAACTTTGATGATTTCAGACTTTTGGAAACGGCTTAGCAAACGGCTGATGGTTTCAACCGTAAGGCCTAAGTAGTTGCCAATTTCACCACGAGTCATCGTAAATCTAAACTCTTTACGCGAAAAACCACGCTCACCAAATCGGTTCGATAGATTAAAGATAAAGGTTGCTAAGCGCTCTTCAGCGGTTTTTTTGTTAAGCAGCAGCAACATTTCTTGGTCATAGTTTATTTCGTTACTCATTAAGCGCATGATTTGTTGGCGAAGCTTGGGTAGCTTTCCTGCCAAATCATCAAGCGTATCAAATGGGATTTCGCAAACCATAGAAGTTTCCAACGCTTGTGCAAAGCTTTGGTGCTGCATTTTGTTGATGGCATCAAAACCAACCAAGTCACCAGCAAGGTGGAAGCCTGTGATCTGTTCATCGCCTTGCTCGGAGAGGGTATATGATTTGAATGAGCCAGAACGCACAGCAAAAATTGCATTTAGCTTTGTGCCAGACTCAAAAAGGTAGTCGCCTTTATGTAATGGTTTTTTCCTTTCGATGATCTCATCTAGCTTGTCCATTTCTGTGCCGTTTAAAGAAAATGGCAGACAAAGCTGGCTGATACTGCAGTTGTTGCAACTAATTGTGCACTGACTTTTGCCACGTTGCTGATTGCTTAAATCCATAATTTTTCCATCCAATATAAGACGTTTGGCCTAGGTTAATGTACTAATCTATCAGTTGCAATGATTAGTAGATAAACACCGTACCAAATGAAAACACTACCTAAACCTAATCTTACCAGATTGTGATTTAAAAAGCGGCTAAGTTGCTGGGCCGATTGCCCAACGACCAACATCGCTGGCAAAGTCCCTAGCGCAAAAAAAGCCATAATCAATGCGCCCTCAACAGGCGTGTTGGCTTGCAAAGTCCAAGTTAAAGCAGAGTAGACTAAGCCACATGGTAGCCAACCCCACAATAGGCCATAACTCAGTACTTTAGCGTAACTATCAACAGGGACTAAGTACTTGTTTAGTTTTACTATATGTTGCCAAAGAAGCGACTTTGCGCCTGACTCGAGCCATTTTAATGTGCTGGCTAAACGCATAACGTAAATGCCAACCAGCAGCATAAACACGCCACTAAAGAGTCCTAAAATAAGGGAAAATGTTGTATTTTGCTTAGCAAATGCATTACCGAGAGAGGCAACCAATGCCCCTGCACACATGTAACTCAATAAACGACCGATGTTATAAAGCAAACTGACTTTAAGCGGAGCAAGCGATTGGGATGCCAATTGCAAACTCGATGCAATGCCCCCGCACATCACAAGGCAATGGCCGCTGCCCACCAAGCCCATTAAAAACGCGCTAAATAAACTAATCTCGTTCATTGGCGTTTTTATGCTGCTCTTTGTCGTCTTCAAACAAAATGCTATGGCCTTGTTTTTCTAAATCAGAAAACTGCTCGCTTCTGACTGCCCAAAAGAAGATCCCAATAGCAATAATGACAAATAATATTGCGATGGGGATTAATATGTAAATAATACTCATAGTTTTAACAGCCTTAGTGAGTTACCTATCACAATGATAGAACTTGCTGACATACCTATCACTGCCAGCCAAGGAGGCACTAATCCAAGTGCAGCGAGCGGGAGTATTGAGCCATTGTATATCAGTGATATGGCCAAGTTTTGTTTTACTACCTGACGCGTTTTAAGTGCGACGTGCTGTAAGTGCAAAATAGCGTTGAGATCGCTTTTTAATAAAACAACGTCGGCAACATTTTTAGAAATATCTGCACCGGTTTCCATTGCAATAGACAGGTGGGCACTGTTAAATACTGGGCTGTCATTGACGCCATCGCCAATCATTGCGACAACTTCACCTTTTTCAGACCAAGATTCCACAGCCTGTTGTTTGTCTTGTGCAGAGCAGCTGCTTTGTTGTGAGTTTAAGCCTAGTTTGTCGGCTAGCACTTGCCCTGCGTTACTGCTGTCACCCGTAAGCATATGACAACTTAGGCCTGAACTTTGCAGTTGGCTCACGACGCTTTGCGCATTGTCACGCGTTTTGTCGTCAAAGAAAAAGTTCGCGATGATACATTTGTCGATGTACAGCGTGGCCTGTGCTTCGCAGTTTTGAGACTTAAACCAGTTACTTTTACCAATGGCAACATGTTGATTGTTTAATTGACCACTGATACCAATTCCTGGATGAACTTCCACATTGCTAAGCTCATGATGTTTCGTTAAGTGCTCAACGAAAGCCGCTGCGATAGGATGCTCCGAGTATCTTTCTAGACTTGCGGCTAGAGCCAACACGTCTTGTTCACTGTAATTGCTATCACATATCTCAATGTGGGCGATAGAAAACCGACCTTCGGTGAGTGTTCCTGTTTTATCAAAGGCGACACGTGTTAGCTTTGTAAGAGTCTCAAGTACATGACCTTCTTTTATCAAAATTCCTTTTTTTGTTAACGTTGCGACTGCACAGGTCAAAGCGGTTGGTATTGCTAGGCTTAATGCACACGGGCAGGTTGCCACTAACACTGAAATTGTCACCCAGAAAGCTTGTTCTGGTGAAACGGAATACCAGCCAATCGCGGTAAGTGAGGCAAAAACCAGCAAGCAGGCGACAAACCACTGCGCGACTTTATCCGTTATTTCAACTAGCTTGGGGCGTTTACTTAGCGCGTTATGCTGAAGGCGAATAATTTGATTAAGTAGAGTGTTTTGGCCCACTTTATTGATCTCAACGGTGATCACTCCATCATGGTTGACCGTTCCTGCGTAGATCTGGTGGCCTTGATGCTTTTTAACAGGCAAGTGTTCGCCAGTCATCATCGATTCATCGACGCTGGTTGAACCTTCTAAAACGATACCATCGGCAGGAATGGTTTCACCCGGTTTGATGAAAATAATGTCTGCGAGCTTGAGGTTTTTTGCGGCAACGATATGTTCTTTTTTGTCAGAGTCGAGTTTTCTTGCCGTCAAAGGCAGCAGTTTTTGTAGGTTTGCTGTAAATTCGCTGGCTTTTAAACGAGCCCTAAATTCTAAATATTTACCAAGTAACAGTAAGAAGGTGAACATACAAATAGATTCGAAGTAGACTTCACCTACTTCCATCACGGTCGCATAGCAACTCGCACCGTAGGCACCAAAAATGGCCAGCGACACGGGTAGATCCATATTGAGTTGTTTAGCTTTTAAACCTTTTACTGCGTTGGTAAGAAACGGTAGGGCAGAATACAAAATAACGGGGGAGGCGAGAACGAGGCTGATCCAACGAAAGTACTGTTCGAAGTCTTCTTCCATGCCGGAGAACATGCCAAAATACATGGCAAATGCAAACATCATAACCTGCATGGTCATAAGGCCTGCAACGCCTAAGCGGCGAATATACGCTTTGGCTACCGCTTGTTTCTGGCTAGCTTCATCATCAGCTTGAAACGGATACGCTTTGTAGCCAATTTGCATCAATGATTTAATGAGATCACTGAGCAGGGCTTGTTCGGCATTCCAGACAATCATTGCTCGGTGTGTTGATGTATTTACGTCAACACGGGCAACGCCTTTTAGGGCTAAAAGCTGTTTTTCAATGAGCCATGCGCATGCGGCACAGCTAATGCCTTCAACGCTAAGTAAAACTTCGGTTAAATTGCCTTGCTGAGTAACAAAGTCTTGTTGAACATCGGCATTATCGTAGCTTTTTATCAAAGATAGTTGCTCTGGAACCAACTCATCGACCTTGCCCGCCGAAGTCGTTCTGAATTTGTAATAATCACTCATTCCCTGAGAAAGTATGGTTTCGGCAACTGCTTGGCAGCCGATACAACACACTTTTTGAGGCTCATTTAGATAAGTGACCTCACCAGTAAAGCCAGCTGGAATTGGTTCTAAACAGTGAAAACATGTACTGGCCATCGTAATTACTTATACTCAGGCGAGATCTTGATAATGTCTTGTGTGGGGAGCTGTAAGTTTTCTTTTAACTTCCAACTGCCGTCCATCGGCTCCAAAAAGACGGTGTATGCACCTTGTTGGATTGACTCTAATACCGATGTAAATTCGCCGTTGGCATTAGGAAGTAGGGTAGTTGTAAAGTCATACTTTTTAATTGTTCTGTGATAAAAAGCGGCTTTTACAGCTTTAACTTTACTGTGGTCGCCTTTAGTGAATTTAAACTTAATGTAATCGCTATCTACTTGTAAATCGCCGTGCAAATAAAGTGCTTTGGCTTTGTCGAACTTAGTCAATTCTAAGTTGATTGCTTTTCCTTTTTTGTAGTAATCATCAACGACCATATCGGGACCGTTACCGACAGCAACCATTACCAGAACAACACAGGCAACAATCGTTGCAAGCGGGAAAAACATTAAAAACCAAGGCCAGAAATTTTTATACCACGGAGTAGGATTCATAACGACTCTAATGCTTGAAAAGTGTGGCAATATTTTATCTTATTTGCTGCTAAATACCTAAAAAAAAGCCTCCAAAAGGAGGCTTTTTTGATCTTAATTAACTATTAAGTATGTATTACTTATCTTGCGACAAGCTGTATACGTAAGCTGTTAACAAGTGAACTTTATCTTCACCTAAGATATCTTTCCACGCAGGCATTACACCAGCGCGACCATTGTTAAGTGTTTCTTCAACAGCGCGTTGAGAACCACCATACAACCAGATATTGTCAGTTAGGTTTGGCGCACCGAATGGTAGGTTATGAGCTATAGAGCCTTTACCATCCATGCCGTGACACGCCGCACACATGCCAAACTTAGCTTTACCCGCATCAGCGTCTTTTTGGTTAACTTTACGACCAGAAAGGCTCAATACGTAAGCGGTCATCTCTTTAACACCTTGCTCGCCAAGCGCTGCTTTCCAAGGTGGCATTGCAGCAATACGACCGTGAAGTAGCGTTTCTTTGATCTTGTCAGGTGTACCGCCGTATAACCAATCTTTGTCAGTTAGGTTAGGGAAGCCAGTACCACCACGCGCATCCGAACCGTGACACTGTGCACAGTTTTGAGAGAACAAACGCTGACCAATTTCAAGTGCTTTTTCGTCTTTAGCTAGAGTTTCAATATCTTGTTTAGCAAATGCTTTAAAGATTGGACCGAAGCGCTCTTCAGCTGCAATGATTTCTTGGTCCAGTTGAACCTTTTCACCATTTGCTAGCGCTTCTTCAGCCGCTTTTTTAGATTCAGCCAAAGATGTTACACCTTGGTTTGAACTCGTCCATTTTGCTAGACCCTGCCAATTACCAAGACCTGGGTAAGCCGCAAGGTAATATACAGACCAAACGAATGTCGCAAAGAACATATATGTCCACCATTTTGGTAGTGGATTGTTAAGTTCTTCAATACCGTCAAACTCGTGACCACAGCTTTCGCCTTCTTTAACACCTACATAGTTTTTTAGGTTCCAAAGCAGTAAGCCTAAGATCAGAGCAAGACACGCTAGGGTTAATACGATAACCCAAATACTCCAAAAGCTAGTCATTTTTCAGACTCCTTTTCCTCGTTAGAGATTGTTTCTTTATGCTTTTTTTCATCTTCAAAGATGGCATTTGCTGCACTATCGAATCGATTTTTAGTGCGTTTGCTATATGCCCAAGCAACAATCACAATAAATAGTACCAAAATTACCAGAGTCAAAATGCCTCTGTATGTGCCGTAATCCATAATAATTACTTCAAGTGTGTGCCAAGTTGCTGAAGGTAAGCAATAAGGGCTTGCATTTCTGTTTTGCCTTTAACTGCTGCTTCTGCACCTTGAATATCCTCTTCGGTGTATGGCACACCAAAGCCTTTGAATACTTCAAGTTTTTTGGCGGTTAACTTACCGTCTAGTACATTTTCATCTAACCAAGGATAAGCTGGCATGTTTGACTCAGGTACCACTGAACGTGGGTCCATAAGGTGTGCATAATGCCAGTCATCAGAGTAGCGTTGACCTACACGTGCTAAGTCTGGACCAGTACGCTTAGAGCCCCACTGAAATGGGTGATCCCATACTGATTCACCCGCTACAGAGTAGTGACCATAACGCTCAACCTCGTCACGGAAAGGACGGATCATTTGCGAGTGACAGTTATAACAACCTTCACGGACATAGATATCACGGCCTTCCATTTCAAGCGCTGTTAAAGGGCGTAAGCCATCTACAGGTTGAGTCGTATCTTTTTGGAACATCAACGGTGTGATTTCAACAAGTGCACCAAAGCTAATTGCGAATACCGTTAGAATGGCCATTAAGCCAACGTTCTTTTCAACGATTTCGTGTTTGTTATTGGCTGAATTATTATTGCTCATAATCTACACCTCTTAAGCCATTTGCGTATTTGCATCAGTAGCGAGTGAGCCACTTTTTGCAGTAACAGTGCGCAGCACGTTGTATGCCATAACAAGCATACCAACAACAATGAACACACCGCCTAAGAAACGCATGATGTAGAACGGCTTAGACGCTTCTAGAGATTGAACGAAGCTGTACATTAACGTACCGTCTGCGTTCACTGCACGCCACATTAGACCTTGCATTACACCAGAGATCCACATTGCTACGATGTATAGAACAACACCCACAGTGTGAAGCCAGAAGTGCGTGTTAACTAGTTTAACGCTGTACATGTTACCGTGACCGAATAGCGCAGGGATTAGGTGATAAATTGCACCAATTGAAATCATTGCAACCCAACCTAGGGCACCTGAGTGTACGTGACCTACAGTCCAGTCAGTGTAGTGAGAAAGCGCGTTTACTGATTTAATTGCCATCATTGGGCCTTCGAACGTAGACATACCGTAGAAAGACAATGAAACAACTAAGAAACGAAGTACTGGGTCAGTACGTAGTTTGTGCCATGCACCTGAAAGCGTCATGATACCGTTGATCATACCACCCCATGAAGGTACAAATAGGATCACAGACATTACCATACCAAGTGACTGAGTCCAGTCAGGTAGTGCCGTGTAATGTAAGTGGTGAGGACCAGCCCAGATATAAAGAGAAACTAGTGCCCAGAAGTGAACAACCGATAAACGGTATGAATAAACTGGACGACCAGCTTGTTTAGGTACAAAGTAATACATCATACCTAAGAAACCTGCAGTTAATAGGAAACCTACTGCGTTGTGACCGTACCACCATTGAACCATTGCATCTACTGCACCTGCATAGATAGAGTAAGACTTAGTTAATGATACTGGTACTGCCATGCTGTTAACGATGTGAAGAACTGCAACAGTAATAATGAAACCAGCATAGAACCAGTTCGCAACATAGATGTGAGATACTTTGCGCTTGATAAGCGTACCGAAGAAAACCACCGCATAAGTTACCCATACAACCGCGATTGCGATATCGATAGGCCACTCAAGTTCTGCATACTCTTTAGAAGAAGTAATACCTAAAGGTAGAGTGATGGCTGCTGAAACAATAATAGCTTGCCAGCCCCAGAAGGTGAAGGCGGCTAATTTGTCTGAGAAAAGACGCGTTTGACAAGTACGTTGAACAACATAATAAGATGTTGCAAAAAGTGCACTTGTACCAAATGCAAAGATTACTGCGTTCGTGTGTAACGGACGAAGTCGAGAGTAAGTTAACCATGGAGTGTCAAAGTTCAATGCCGGCCAAGCGAGTTGGGCTGCAATAAGAACACCAACGCCCATGCCAACGATGCCCCAAATCACTGTCATGATAGCGAATTGGCGTACAACTTTATAATTGTACTCAGTTTGTGATGCTACTGTTTGGCTCATTTTCTGGATTCCGCTGCAATTAATGCGATTAGAAATGAATTACCTGCGTTAACAGGCCCTGCTTATTATTTCAACAAGCTCGTTTAAAAATAAATCTGATTGAGCAAATCTATTTCAAACCAACTTGAGAAACCCTTATTTTTGCAAGGAAATAATAATTTTTTTGCAAAAGAAAAGATACCTCAAACACCCAAAATTATGACATCAATCAAATTTTGGCCCTATTTTTGCTCAATTATTCACCTTTATGGAATATCTACAAATTCTGCATTACCATGTCGCAGTTTTGTATTCTCTACTTTTGGATTATTAATGAGCAAACCTTGGTTTTACGCACTTGTTGCCACGAGTTTATTGAGCGCATGCTCAGACCCTTCAGACATTATACATGAAAGTTCAGAAAATAGTGAAAGTTCGTTACAAGATGTGAATTGCATTGCTCAAAAGCCCTGTACATCACAAAAAAATGTTCAACTATGGTACGGAAAAACTCACATTATTGGAGAAAGTGAGTTTAAGGTTTTCGCGAAAATACCGCAGGGTTACAAATTGAAATCAGCGATGTTGTCAGGCGAAACCATGAATATGGGGTATATCCCAGTTTTTTTTGGAGAAGGAAAAGACAACATATATTCGGCCACGACAATGGTAGGGCTATGCACCTCTAAAGTGATGCAATGGCGCCTTACACTGACCATGGTTGACGCCCAAGGAGGCACATTCATAAATACCTTTCCTTTATATGTTGTTAGATAGCATCATGAATAAACTCATCGTCATTGAACATATTAAATTTGCATTAGAAGCCAAACTTAATGAAGCGCAGCAAGCAGCACAAAGTGCGCACGAAGATGCGACCCACGAACAAAGTGTTGCTGAAACTCAGTATGATTCGCTTAGCATAGAATCGGGCTATTTAGCGCAAGGTCAGAGTGAGCGGGTCAACGACGTACATAAGTCAATTTCCCTATTTGCACAAAGTTATGATGTGAACCCATTGCCTAAAATAGCCCTTGGCAGCCTAGTGAAGGCCATCGATATCGATGATAACGCACATTGGTTTTATATCGGACCTAGCGAAGGGGGGTTAAAGGTAGCAGTAAAAGGTGAGCAAATACTGGTGATCACTCCGTCTTCTCCCATAGGCAAAGCTATGCATAGTAAGCGAGTAGGTGATGAGTGTGAGTACAATGTAGCAGGGCAAGGTTATAGTTATGAAATAGAGGCCATTTTATAACACCCGCAGATAATTTCGCATTGTTAGGTTTATGGCGCTTATGACCACCAAATATAGAGTAAAGTAGATCGGCATAAGCGAAGCGCCATCCGGCGTTATTAAAGGGTTATGTTTCTTTAATTTGAATTCTTTGCCTATACAGAAATAGATGTCTGATGTGATGCCTGCGTTTACTTCAGGTGGTATTACCTTAAGCCTTATCCAACTGCCCGCTGTGGATTTGTACAAGTGTAATTTAAGGCATCAAATTTCATAGCCAATGGCCCCGTTAATTATTGTTTCTATTGTTCGTCCATAGAACATTAAAATAGGCTATGCCTTTGGTGTTAAAGGTGTTTTTGTTTTTTGATAAGTGATTTAAATTCCCGTTTAAGTAGAATCTCGTTTTGATCTATCCTGTGCAGCTTATTTCAAGTACAAAATAGTAGCTAACATGCTAATATTTGGCGTAATTAAATTTGTTAATTGGTGCGTTGTAGTGATAGTGGGTAAGACATTAACGCGAATTCACGCTAATACACTGTTAGAAAAATGGTGAACCATGCGAAAAATTTTAGTAACAGAGATTCTATTAGCATTCTTACTTGGAGCTGTACCAATGCTGTTGGTTAGTAATCAACCAGAATTTTCAGCAACAAAGAGCCTTGCCAGTTTAAATCCTGGTGACATCGTAGTTAACTACTTTTCGTATTTGCTCTGCATCCATACCTTTGTGTGGTTTGCTAATCGACAAGTTTTAAAAACCAATCATACTCTTTCAGTTTTGTTTCAGGAGCTTCATGAGTTTACGCATAAGCTAGGATTTGCTATCCACGGTATTTATCGAGTATTTGCAGGTGCAGTGCCAATGGCTATGTGGTTTGAGCTTGATAGGCTTGGGTTAGTTCAAGGCTGGCAGGCAATAACGGTATTGAGTATGACATTAGCCTTATCTAGTTTGACTGCCAGTGTGGCGTTGACTAAAGCTACAGAATACACGGCTCCAAGAATGTCACTATTTAGCAAATAATTTTTCTAACAAACAATTTAAGAGTGATTCAGCACGCTTGGCATTTTTGGTTTGGGTTGAGTTCAGTGTTTATGGTGGTCAAATTAAGTGTTGTGGTAGCGTGCTTCACACCTTAATTGGGCGTTATGTGATTGGTGGACACTTCATACCTATTGGGGCTAAAATGCCCGCTCGCGGCTGCACATGAATTTCAGTCAACTTTAGAGAAAATACGATGATTGTAGAAAATGTGCTTCCTGAAAATTACGCAGAAATGCTTAGTGTTTGGGAAAATTCAGTCCGAGCAACTCATAACTTCATAACAGAAGAAGATATTGAGTTTTTTAAACCAATTATCATTGAGCAGGCTTTTCCTGCTGTCACGTTAAGATGTGTGAAAAATGAAAGTGGTTCAATTTTAGGTTTCGTGGGAATGCACGACTCAAAGGTTGAAATGCTGTTCATCTTAAACGAGGCAAGAGGGCAAGGTGTTGGTAAGGTGCTACTGCAATACGCAATAGAGCAGTTAGGCGCAACCAAAGTGGATGTAAACGAACAAAACCCGAAAGCCGTAGGTTTCTACGAGCATATGGGTTTTAAAGTAGTTTCTCGCTCACCGCTTGATGATATGGGAAAACCTTTTCCCATTCTGCATATGACACTTTAAAGCTCGGTTTGTCGTAACCAGTTTGCTAGAAGAAACGCCCAAAGCTAATAACTTTGGGCGTTTCCGTATGCAATGAAAAAATCACATAACAAGGCGCTCAAGCAAGGAATTTTAAAGTTTGGCTCGGCTCGTATCTCGCCAATTTTAGCCAAACTCTAAAGTCCGCTTAGCTTAGCGTTAGTTTTTCACACGGGATTGGTGTCTACTGTTTTAGGGGAAGATCAGATGGTTGCACAGGGCATTTCTGGGAAGAAACTAGACTTGAAAGGACAGTCACTCAAACTGGAAACTTTTGGTGGCTTGTCTAAGCTTTAATTTCTTCAGAAATTATTTCAAATTCTCAGTTCAAGGCGTGAACTATGGGATTAGCAAGGAAGCGGTAAATCAGTTTATCAGATACTCGGAATTATCATTGTGTTTCGTGATGCCCAATCCGTATCATGTTGATGATTGGGCATTTCGCTCGAAACTGTTATGTATCTAAGTGTTTATGACTTTTCGAAAATAACATCAAATCCACCATAAATTAGGCGCTTACCATCAAAAGGCATGGGCATATTTTCAGGGCTCATGCGCGGGTCTTCCATGATCTTTTGCCAGCCTGTATCTCTGACCTCTTTTGAAGGCCAAGTGATCCATGAGAATACCACCGCTTCATTCTCTTGTGCTTTTACAGCCATTGGAAATGACGTGACTTTACCGTCAGGTACATCACTGCCCCAAGTTTCCACAACCTTCAAGGCACCAAACTCGATAAAAATGTCAGCGGCCATTTTGGCGTGCTCTACGTATAGTTGTTTATTTTCTGTTGGCACCGCCGCCACAAACCCATCAACGTACGACATAATCAAACTCCTTTCTATTTAAAGTGCTAACTATAGTTCAAAACAGATTATTGTAGAGTGATAAAAACACAACCCAAAATTAAAAGCGTAAAATGAACACCTTGGGTGTCAGCTATCCCTCTTGCTTAAATTTTCAGTCATGATTGTTGCTACTTCATTAAATACTTTGATTTGTTCAGCACAAAGAGAGCGTAACATTTTCTGGATAAGCTTGGATTCGATCGCAAGCGTTCGTTCTAATACTGTTTTGCCGTTATTTGTTAGGCTGAGTAACTGGCTTCGCGTGTCGTCTGGGTTTGGCGACTTTTGTATGAGTTCTTTGTTAATCATTTCTTTGATCAGTCTTGCAAGCTGGCCTTTGTCTCTTTCCATGTGTTCTGACATGAACGCGGCGGTGAAGTTCTGTGTTTTATTTATGCGCATGAAGTCATAAAAAATGCGGTGATTGGTACTACCATGGCAGTGATTATGGAAGGGGTTATGGCGGCGGTTACAAGCATAAATAATGTATCTTATGTATCAATGGGTAAGTTTGCAGGTGATTGGACGCAGGCATTTATTGTGGCTTTGCCTGTTGGACTATTCATTTCTGTTATTATAGCGCTAATTGTAAAGCCTCGCCTAGAACGTTTTATAGCCAGCTAAAGATTACTCTACTTATAAAATGCAAATATCTCAGCCTTAAGCGCTAATGAAAATAACCCCCACATGGTTGCAAAAAATGAATAAGTACTTAGCGAAGTTATTATCGTTATGATTATTCACGCTACTTACTTTTAATCAATTAGAAGAGCTATTCATTAATATTAGTAACGAGAGAAATGCCGTTCGCATCAGTGATAAATTTGATTAACATTTTATTTTAAAATAGAGTACTTGTGGACTTTACTAAAAGGAAATTCAAATGAAATTAAAGCTACAAAAGCGAAAATTAAAGCACTTACAATCAAGTCATCAATTGCCAGGCAAGCAAACTCCTAAAGTTGCAGGTGGTGTTGAAGGGTATACGGAGTATAGCTGTGCGTGCACAGCTACATGTGGTGCCTGTTTCCCTAATACATATCATGATGGCACCTGTGCGACTCAATCTCCAGAGGTGACAGGGTGTGCGTGCCCAACAACCTCTCCCAATATTTGTTATTAATTAAGTTTATCTGGCCTTTTGTGCAGTAGGGCCACATCTTATTACGTTGTGGGTGGATATGGGGGCGAGAGAGTTCACACCTTGGCCAAGGTAGCGTTACAACACTTTCTCACATAATCGAACAACCCTTGTACAAATGCTAAACGAGTTACACATTTTTTAGACCTACTATATTTCGCAGGATTTAAACATAATTTGCGAGATGATCATGGATAAAAAAATACTCTTAAGCGCTTCGATTCTCGGTGTACTTTCAGGTTGTGGCGGCATTGACTGGCATAAACCGCAGGCAGACGCTGGCGCGGATCAAATCCCTTCCGAATATAATCAAATACGCCTTAATGGCGTGGCAAAAGATAAAGACAACAACATAAAAAGTACGATATGGACGCAAGTATCAGGTCCCCAAACCATTACAATTCATGACGATGAAAAGCCCTATGCTTGGATCGATATGCCAAAAATGGCTGGAGACTATGTTTTCAAGTTTGAGGTAAAAGACAAGTCAAACCAGCATGATAGCGATGAAGTAAAAATCACCATTAACGAAGCACTAGCGAATCAAGCCCATATGATTGGTGCATGGCATATGCCCGGTTATGGCCGATGGGCACATTTTTTGGGCAAGGATGTTATTGAATACATTGCTACCAGTGAGCACTGCATCATGAGACTGAGAACATCGTATAATACCTATTTGAAGCGACTAGGTTTTAACTTAGGTGACGTGCAAACCAATTGGGATGTGCTTGATGAGCAAACGATGAACAATGTCGGTGTGTACAGAGAAGGTAACGTACCCGTGCAGTGCAGCCCAGAAAATGGACCTGGATATTCCAATGACAGTCAGCTCAACTTTGATTTTGTATGGCAAAGCGTAAATGAATTTCAAGGACATCTTGCTAAGCGAGGGGTGGATTGGCAAAAACAGTATGAGTTGTTTGCTTCTCAAATTCATGCGCAAGACAACATGGAAAAAACTTTGCCAATCATCGCGCAAATGCTCAACGCCTTAAATGACTTCCATAGTTTTATCCTATTTGATGAAGTCATTATTGAAACGGGTCGTAAAAAGTCTAAATTGAGAGAATACTTGGATACAAAACATGAAATTACGTTACCTCAATTACGCGAACAAATCGATGTACTCAATCCACTTCATATCGACACTGGCGTTGAAGGGTTTTATAACTCCGCAATTGCAAACTATGCCAATGAAAGCGGACTAAAAAGTTACACAAATGAAACTTCAAGGGCTTCCACAGGTAGAGACTTGCTTAAGTGGGGTAAAACGCCCTCAAATATGGGGTTGTTGGTGATTAATCAAATGGATTTTCTTACGCAAGATGAAATCGATGCACAGCTTGATTTGATATTTGCAGACTTAGCACAAACGGATGGGTTGATACTAGATATCAGAACTAACCCCGGTGGTTCTGATGAGGTTGCGTTGGCGATAGCATCTCGCTTCTTTGATAACACTAAAGTTGCTTATAAAAAGTTTGCGAAAAATAAAGATGGTCAGTCACCAATACAAGAAATAGTCATAGCAGCCGACGAAAACAAAAGTCGTTATCACAAACCCATTTATTTGATCACCAGTGAGGATACGATCAGTGCCGCTGAGATATTCACACTTGCAATGCGCACCTTACCAAATGTCACACATATGGGTGAACCAACACAAGGTGCGCTGTCAGATGTACTACCTGTTTTCATGCCTGCGGGTATTATGTTTGGCGTGTCTAACGAGACCTATTTAGATCTGGATGGGAATGAGTTTGAGGCGACAGGTATTCCACCGAAAGTTGCTGTATCAACATTTAGTTTAGAAGCGATAATGCAAGGGCGCGTTTTGAGCTACGAAGAAGCCCTACGCCTTGCTGGCAAATAATACGATTTCATAGATAGTACCTAGGCTAGCCTCAACCATGAACACGGTTGAGGCTATTTTGCATTATCAACATAACTGAGCTTTTATAGGCTCTAAACAAGCTATCGAATAACAGGGAACATCCTTGTTACAATCTGTTTTTTAAAGCATTTCTACTTTAATTTCTATCCAAGCCGATGCGCTGTTAAGCGTACCACCTTTGCTTACAGGCGTGATCTTAAAACCACCCCAGTGGTCGGTATAGCTTTTGCCAATAACCAGCTCAGAGTCGGTTTGGTCGTCTCCCCACCACCCAGGCGTTTTGGATCCGGGTGTCATATCTAAAAGGTATGATGTTGTTTTCCAAAAACGCTCGTCGGTTTCATTTTCGAAATAACCTTGTAGGTTAATCAAAACGCCATTTTGGGTGTTCGGGTAGCTGTTATTCGTGGTTCTGTACTCTAACCAATAAGTGTATAGGCCATTGCCTGATTTCAAGCGCAGGCCAATGTTGCCATGACTGTTATTGGCATGATCAAAGGCATAAATTCGGTAGGTACCTGATGAGTTAATTACCGGTACGTCTGAGTCAGTTAGCCATCCAAAATAGTGTTTGTATAACAGGTTATACTCTTGCAATGAGTGTGCGCCCATGCCCATCATGCTATAAACATTGCCGTAGTTTAAACTTTCCGAGTCATAGTCACCTACACCAATTACCTTGCCAGGGCCTGCCTCTAACGCTTTGGCATGGCGCAGTCCAAGTGCATGTCCAAGCTCGTGAGCTACCACACCAGCAGTATGGTGGTACAAGGTAATACTTGGCGGCGCAGCACTTGAGTTATAGTTACCAACTTGCGGTGCAACCATCATCACTACATAGCCAGCCCCCGGATTATCTGGGTCAACGCCAAGTTCGGCAATTTTTGACTTCCAAAGTGCTGTCCAACCATGGAAGTCATTGTCGTAAGTACTTTTGGGTTGGTTAATTTTGATGGTGGGTGTAGATATATCATAGCTAACCGTAAATTTACCGTAAGACTGCTCTTGGTAATATTGAACCGTTTTATCTAGCTCTTGTTGCATAGTCGGCCAGTTTAAAGGCGTGTCAGAAAATTCAAATCGATAAACCTTGATATGGGCATAGTTGTATTGATAGCCATCTCCATCTGCCGGTGGAGGAGGTGGTGGGGTGTCGCCAGCGGTTCTACACTGTGTTGCGCCTAATTCAACCACCAAAGACGCATCTTTAGCACCGCCTAATACACTGATATACGTCCAATAACTACTCGGGTTGGTCAAAACGATACATTCGCCATTACCTGCGTTTGTAGATGATGGGTCGCTGCCATCAGTACTTGGCCACCCACCATTTTTGGCATACAGGCTGAGATCACCACTGCCATATCCAGTGCTAATAGCCACACTGCTGTACTGGTTTGCGTTAGCAATGGTCAAGTAACGGCTGCTTGAATCTGGTAAACATACGGTATCACCGTTGGTGATTGTTCTTCCAGTGAAGGGGGATTCACTCGTACAGCTATCAACAAGTTGCGAACTGGTCGAGGCGAGATTGGTGAATTGTGCAACTGCCTGAGATTCAATACTCATAATGTCAGTCAGTTTCGTGTTTGCTAGTTCTGCTTGGGTTGCGAAAGCGCTCGCAAGTACGAAAGCAGAAAAGCAATATTTACATGTTGTATTGTAGGTTTTCATTCCTTTTCCTTACTTTAAAAAAATAGCGATTACCTCAATCGTGAACTTGCAAGTAGTAAGAACGCGTGAGGAAATGTAGTTATAGCATTTTGGGTATAAAATATACAATATATTAAATAAATTTAAATTATGACGGGGTACCTTCTTTCGGCAGCTAAAGCGAGTAGGGGGCTATTGAAGATGAACTAGATAACATTATGCTGATTTTTAAAAAATTTTCGGTTATTTAAACCTTTTTAAAAGGTATTGCGACTAACCAATTTTTAAAGGGAGCGTTTTATGAAAAACGAATTGTTTAAATTTGCCGTATCGAGCTTGATCTTATTGTGTACTCAACCCAATGCTTTTGCGCAGCTGTTGCTAACCAATGGCACACTCATTGACCCCAATAACAAGACTGCAATGAAACAGCATCTATTACTAGATGATAAGGAGGTAGTGGCAAGGTTAGATAAAATACCAGCCAACTTTAATGGGCAAGTAGTTGATATAAAAGGTAAGTATGTGATCCCAGGGTTGATCGATATGCATACCCATGCATTTGGTAATCGAGCGCCAAATACAGCGACGGAAATTATGGGGCCAAGCACCACGGCACAAGTTGTACTGCATGCAGGCGTGACGGGGTTTGTGGACCTTTTCGGCAAAGAAAATCGATTATACGAACATAGACGCATGCAACAAGCGGGTTTATTAGGCGGTGCGAATATTTACACCAGCTTATCGTGCCTTACGGCACCAGGCGGGCATTGTTCTCAATTTGGTAAAACGAGAACGATTGCGAATGAAAAGGAAGCGACTCAACACATCCAAGCATTGGCCGAAAAAAAGGCCGATGTTGTGAAGCTAGTCACTACGTTGGGAGGAAGGCTGCCATCACTTTCCCCTCAATTACTGAAGTTTTCGGTTCAAGAAGCCCATAAATATGGCTTAAAAACAATCGTTCATGTTCATACTTTAGCCGATATTGAAAGTGCGATTGCTGCGAATGTGGATGCGATCACTCATTTACCAGATGACGGGGTTCTTTCAGTTGCATTGGCTGAAAAACTGGCTCAAAACAACACGGTTGTGATACCAACATTAGCCTGTGATACCGATGAATATGAGTTTTTATTTTCAGCAGTGTTAAGCTCGCCACTTGCAAGCAAAGTGGCTTCGCCAAGGATCTTAGAGGCCTATGCTCAAGCCGGCAGCAAAATGACATCAGAGAAAAAGTTAAAATCAAAGCTACGCACCGAAAAATACTACCAATCAATTAAAAACTTAATTGTCGCCAAAGTGCGTTTACTCGCTGGCAGTGACGGGGGGAACTACGGCACGATACAAGGCTTTACCGTACATCGAGAAATTAAAAAATTAGCTGATGCAGGACTGACTAACTGGCAAGCATTGGCCTCAGCCACAAGTGATGCTCGCCGATTTTTAGGCAAGCCCACAGGGCTCAATGTTGGTGCTCAGCCAAGCGTGGTTATTCTGGACAAATCTCCGTTAGAAAATATTGAAAATACGCAAACCATTTACGCAGTATTTCATGCGGGGCAATTGATCAGCGATAACACCGCTTTATAACAAGGGTCGAAGAAGCTGTTTGTATTGTGGTGTGTCCATTTATGAAAACAGCTTCTTTCTCACAACCTTTCTGTATTCTCTGGGTGTTTGGTCTAGTTTTAGTTTAAATGCTCGGGTCAACAATCCTTGCGAATTAAACCCAACCGACAGTGCGATATCTTGTATCGACAAGTTGCTACTGGCTAAAAGCTCTTTTGCACCTTCAACACGTAATGACTGCAAATAGTTATTTGCAGTTTGGCCTGTGGCGTCTTTGAAGCGCCGATTAAAAGTGCGGTAACTTAAATCAAACTGCTGTGCGACATCAGCAAGAGACAACTCATTTGTATAGTTGTTTTTTAGCCAAAATTGAATGGCTGCGATTTGTTCATCCGGATGCTTATCTACTGCGCCTTCAAGATAGCGTTGTTCTTCATACGGACGACGGATCTCATGGGAAAAGTTCTTTTGTACATGATTTGCTGCCGCTTTTCCGTACAACAATGAAATTAAGTGTACAACAACGTCAGCGAGAGCATTCAAGCTGGCAACGGTGTAAATACGCTCCGATTGTGTAATGAAAAAGTCAGGCTTAAGATCAACTTTGGGATAGTTACGCTGAAACTGTTTAGCATAGTGCCAATGTGTCGTGGCTGAGTGATTGTCCAAAACCCCTGATTCAGCTAAAAAACATACCCCCGTGCCAACACCAATAAGTGTCGCGCCGTTTTCCCAACTAGCCTTTAGTTGGGTGGCCAATATTGGCGTCCTTTTTATCACAGGTCGAGGGTTTCGCCAGATGCTTGGTACAATGACATAATCTTGTTCACAAATTTTAGACAAATCTCCAGAGGGAGAAAACTGCATGCCAAAATCGTTAGTGAACGTTTCTTCGGACTGCGCCAACCAAGATATCTGTAATGGCACAAAATCGCTATCCAAATGCCTTCGAGCGTAAGCTTCTCCGGCTCTTAGCATTTCTGCTGGCAGCGTGACGCTGGTCGTGAGCATATGTTTGTATAGGGTAAATGCGATGCGGGTAACTAATTTCATCTGGACAGACCACAGGGTTTTGGCGATAAATAAGTGTTATGTGGCGTATATTGTATTATTTTTTTATTGAGTTCAATTTAAAATCGGTTCTATTAAAGTTTTTATAGATTGAATGAAAATGACAGCATTACCAGTAATTGTTGGTATGGGTGGTATTAACGCAGCAGGACGTACCTCCTTTCACCAAGGCTTCCGTCGTATTGTGTTAGATAAACTAACGCAAAAACAAAGGCAGGAAACATATTTAGGGCTAGCGACCTTAATGAACTTGGTCAAGCATATTAATGGCGAGCTTGTACAACAAGATGGTTCAATCATTCGCGCTGATGAAATTGAAGCTAAACTTGGTGAACAGATAAAAGCGGGTACTCTCATCCGCAAAATTGAAAGCAATCATTTTGATGTGGACGCCACGCATTGGCAGCAAAAGTTAACAATAAAAGCGCAAGACGGCGCGGGTTTGCGGTTTACTTGTAAAGCAAAAGATTTGCCTAACCCTGTGCCATCTAGTTGGACGGTAACAGAAGTGGATAAAAAAACGGTCTCTGTACTGGTGCCGGACCAACTTGAAGTTAAACACGACAGCTATCGTGACAATATAATTAAAGCCGCAGGACAATTCCCAACGGGTTTTGAACCTGCCAGCATGTACAACAGTCGCTATCAATCACGTGGTTTACAGGCAACTATTTTCTCTGCTACTGATGCCGTTAAGTCGACCGGGTTAGATTGGACAAACGTGATGAATAGCGTTCGTCCAGATCAAATTGGCACCTATTCAGCGTCAATCGCAGGACAGATGCAAGATGAGGGTTTTGGTGGTTTGATCCGCGCTCGAATGAAAGGTGAGCGCGTGAGTACTAAACAGCTTGCACTTGGTTTAAATACCATGTCTACCGACTTTATCAATGCTTATGTTACTGGCAGCGTTGGTACAACATTCACGACAACTGGCGCTTGTGCAACGTTTTTGTACAACTTACGAGCGGCAGTCAATGATATTCAAACGGGTCAAACTCGAGTCGCAATTGTAGCCAGCGTTGAATGTGCGCTCACGCCTGAAATTATTGAAGGCTTTGGCACAATGGGGGCGCTGGCAAATGAAGAAGGTCTTAAAAAGCTTGATAATACAGATCAAGTTAACCACCGTCGTACCAGTCGACCGTTTGGTGAAAACTGTGGTTTTACCATAGGTGAAGGTGCGCAAGTGGCCATCTTAATGGATGATGCGCTTGCACTGGAGCTTGGGGCAGACATTATGGGATCTGTTATTGATGTATTTGTTAATGCTGATGGAATAAAAAAATCTATCACAGCCCCTGGCCCTGGTAACTACATCACTATGGCTAAGTCGGTAGCACTTGCCGAGCAAATCGTTGGTAGCGAAGCGTTACAAAAGCGCAGCTTTATCTTAGCGCATGGTTCGAGTACACCTCAAAACCGGGTAACTGAGTCGCTTATTTATCATAAAGTGGCACAAGCATTTTCAATTAATGATTGGAAAATTGCGGCACCAAAAGCGTTTGTGGGTCACACGATTGCCCCTGCAAGTGGCGATCAGCTAGCTATGGCGTTGGGTGTATTTAGCCATAACATTATGCCGGGGATCACAACCATAGACAAAGTTGCAGATGATGTTTATAGCGAGCATTTGGATATTCGTAATTATCACTATGAGTGTGATGATATGGATGTTGCCTTTATTAACTCGAAAGGGTTTGGTGGTAACAACGCGACTGCGACAGTATTTTCACCAAAACAAACCATGCGATTACTCGAAAAGCGTTATGGCACAGAGGTTTTTGCTACTTACGAAGCGAAATTGGCAGCAACAAAAGAGCAGCAGGCAAGTTATCAACAAGCCGCTGATCTTGGCCAGTACGAATTGATTTATCGATTTGGTGATGGCCAGGTTGATGAATCAAAGCTCGTTGTTGAAAAAGATAAATTGACCATCCCAGGGTTTGAGCAAACGATTAGCCTGACAGGCAATAATCAGTATAGCGATCTGAGTTAGAGTCAAAATAGAGAATTGTTAAGCAAAGCAGGGCGCTCAGGAAGAGCGCCTTTTTTGTCTTTTACAATGAGAACATATAACCAAGATGGACCACTAACCAAGATGGATAGCCACCGACTAGTAAAATTAACGATTTTCGTCTGCTCATGCTCGTTTTTTATCCTAAAGGCAACACTTTTAAGACTTAAAACTCTATACCCATTTACTTTTTTCTATGAACCCCTACACTAAAAGGGCTGTAAGTAACGACCTTGAATGTTATGGCGCAGGTCTTCCAAACAACAAAAAGTACGTTGATATGTAAATGATTTGGTTGGTTTATCTTAATTACAATACACAGGCGCAAGGGTGCCGCTGTAACTAACATAAACCCATCTCATATCACATTGTTGTCTATCCGTTTGCTACGGATCTGAAGGTTGCAATGAGCGCATAGAAACAGTTTTTAAACTGCTTCATTTTCATCTGATATCGATGCCATAAAAATGCAACGTATTTGCGTATGGAAAGGTGTGGCATTAGACAGGTTCTCAGTTGACTACTTACTGCTTTTTATCAAGACTTTACCAAAATGAATAGCATAGCTAATTAGTAGCAATATGTGGTTCTAAGATGGCGTATCTTGATCTCGTATAAAGATGAAAAAAGAGGGTATCATGGGTAATCACCACGATAAATATAGTATCGATAATACTGACTATACGGTTGGGCAAGACAATGTTCAAAAATGGGGGTTTGACGTCCACAACCCAGTTTTTGGTGTCAGTGCAGGTTTAATTCTGGCATTTTTAGTCGCAGTGTTATTAGTTGATCCTGAAGTGGCAAAGTCCACCCTAGATGGCATTAAGTGGGATATTATCGGCACTTTTGACGCCTTGTTTATGTGGTCTGGCAACTTATTTGTTGTTTTTTGTATCGCTTTGGTGCTGTCGCCTTTTGGTAAGATCCGTCTTGGCGGTGCAGACGCAAAGCCGAGCTATTCGAGAATGTCATGGTTGGCCATGTTGTTTGCGGCTGGTATGGGGATTGGCTTGATGTTTTGGGGGGTTGCTGAGCCTGTGGCCTATTACACAGGCTGGTATGAAACACCACTCAATGTCACGGCCAATACGCCAGAAGCTGCAAAGCTTGCAATGGGGGCGACTATGTATCATTGGGGTTTGCATCCATGGGCTATATATGCGGTTGTTGCGTTGTCGCTGGCATTTTTTGCATACAACAAAGGCCTTCCATTATCTATACGTTCGATTTTTTACCCAATTTTAGGTGATCGTGCATGGGGCTGGCCTGGTCACATTATTGACATTCTGGCGGTGTTAGCCACGTTGTTTGGTCTTGCAACTTCCCTCGGGTTAGGTGCACAGCAAGCAGGGGCTGGTATTGAACACGTGTTTGGCTTTGAGTCTGGGCTTGCGCTGCAAATTGGTGTCATTGTTGGTGTTACTGCACTTGCGATTATATCGGTTGTGCGCGGCATTGATGGCGGTGTTAAGGTACTGAGTAACGTTAACATGGTTATTGCGTTTATACTTTTACTGTTTGTTTGTATGGTTGGGTTTGCCGTGGCTATGGGTAATATTCCAACAACCTTGATGGCATACGCTGAAAATATTATTCCACTGAGTAACCCACATGGCCGCGATGACGAAGCGTGGTTTCAAGGTTGGACAGTATTCTATTGGGCCTGGTGGATCTCATGGTCACCATTTGTAGGTATGTTTATTGCGCGTGTGTCTGAAGGGCGAACTATTCGTGAGTTTATCGTTGCGGTGCTGCTTATTCCAACACTTGTAACCGTCGTTTGGATGTCAATATACGGTGGTATTGCGATTGATCAAGTACAAAATGGCATTGGTGCTTTGGGTACGGATGGTTTGACAAAAGTGCCGTTAGCCATGTTCCAAATGTTCGAAAACTTGCCAATGGGCAGTATGCTTTCAATGATCGCTGTTGTTCTAATATTGGTATTTTTTATTACGTCTTCAGACTCAGGTTCGTTGGTTATCGATAGCATTACTGCGGGTGGCAAAATTGATGCACCTGTACCGCAACGTATTTTCTGGGCAAGTTTAGAAGGCGCAATCGCTGCCGCGCTACTGTGGATCGGCGGTAAAGAAGCAATCGAAGCGCTACAAGCAGGTGCTATATCGACGGGTTTGCCATTTACTTTTGTACTGTTGTTAATGTGTGTGAGCTTGATACTGGGTCTCAGAACTGAGCCAAAAAGTGGTTATTAACAGAAACTAATTAAAAGAGTGAAAAGGTGAAGCTGAGGCTTCACCTTTTTTTGTGCCAAACTTTTACCGAGATTAATCAAAAGTCGTGTTTTAGGCCCATACATCCTTAATCATCAGTGTTGGTGATAAACAATATTGCGATTGTGCCTGTAGCAATTCTGCAGTGGCGAGTGCGTCGGATAAAGCATGGTGTGGTTGATAGTAGGGGAGTCCGTAACGCTTTCTGCAATCCGCTAAACGGATTGAAGGTATCGGCTTTCTAGTGAATCTATCGAGCCACGTTCTATGTTGGTTGATTGCATCTTTTTCTACACTCATGGTATCGATGACCGGAAATTCGATACCCTCACCTAATCGTGCCATTAAAGCAGCATGAAAAAATGTTTTTTCCACAAACTGATAGTGCACAACGACTACCTTGCCCTTTATCGCATCTAATATATTGTCTAAAACGTCAGTTATGTCAGGAGCTTGTTCAATTTGAGAGTGTGTTATGCGATGTAAGATGACGGACTCTTCTGCCAACATGCAATTGGGTTTGACGAGCCAATGTTTTGCTTGAGCGCAGTATATTCTGTTTAAGCTAAAAGGCACGACTCCAATGCTGACAATATCATCTTTTGATGGATCTAAACCTGTAGTTTCGAAATCAAGTGCAACAAACTCACTTTTTTCAAGTGTGGCAAAAGGGTCGGGTACACCGTATTGGTAAAACTTTTGTAGGCGAGCATCTTTGCTTATCTTTGCCAAGCGTTTGAAACGGCTTTGCCATGATATGATTTGACCCTGCATAATTATCCATACTTCTTCATAATAAGTGACCCAGATTATTTCATTTTTGATTTGTTCTGATATCTAAATTTCAAAAAGCTTTGTGCCTTATCAAGTACGCCAAATGCTTCTTTTAAGTTTCTTTGTTCAAACTCTGAGAGTGTTTCAGGGGGTAAACTATTGTCGGGTTTTTCATTATGCTCAATCTGCCATGATTGGTGCTTTATACGCATGATAGCAATATATTCAAGGGCTGCTTGCAAATCCTGTACTTTACCTTTGGGTAAGATATTTGCTTCGTCAATATCTTCTAGTCTTTCGAATGAATTCTGTTTACGCGAACCAACTGCCAGAGCATGCACCCTGACGAGATCTGATAAAGGGGCTGTACCGCGACGTTTTATGTTCATTGAGCGTTTATGTTCACCATCTTGCTCAAGTACAAAGCCATTGAAAAAACCCAGTGGAGGTGTTCTTCTCAGTGCGTTATGTGCCATAGCAGCAAGGAAACTAGGCGTATTTTGTGCTTTTTTGCTAATAAATGCCGTTAGCTTTTCTGACCATTTTGTCTCTCCCCACACGCCTTCTAAATCAAAGAAGATAGAGCTATTTAATAACGCCTCTGGATTTGGGTTTTCTATCCAATGCGCAAATTGCAGTTGCCATTGATCAAACGTGAGTCGCCAAGCAGGGTTGCTTGCCATAATGCCACCATCGCAATATTTGTAGCCACAGTTAGCAAGCCCATCGCACACGAATTTAGCAAGTTGCTCAAAGTATTGGCCATGTTCACTTGGTTGATAACTGTTATCAAGTATTAACGCATTATCCTGATCGGTCACTATGAGTTGCTCATCTCTGGCCATAGAGCCCAGAGCGATAAAACAGTAGGGAATTGGAGGAGGGCCAAACTTTGTCTCTGCCAATTCTAGTAGCTTGTGTTTAAACGTTTTTCCTATAATAGACATAGCGGAACCAATCATATGTGAATTGGCATCTTCATTAACCATGCGGGTGAAAATATTATTAAGCTGTTTTGAGTAGCTTGCAAGGTCTTCAACACTCTGTTGCTCCATAAGGCCTTGCACAAATAACAGACTACTTTGTGATTCATACCGCAAGATATCAGATAAGGTGAGCATACCGATGGGTTTTCGTTTATGTACAATTGGCAGGTGGTGCACGTTGTCTCTGAGCATGAGCATCATTGCCTCGAAAACGTAGGCGTTAGAATCAATGATCACCACATCGGTTGTCATTATATCTGACACTAAGGTATCGTAGGGGAGTCCTTGTGCAACCACTTTGCTGCGTAAATCTCGGTCGCTAATTAAACCAACGACTTGTGCGTCATCTTCTTCAGGGTCCTCCATCACAGGCTTTGCTGGATCGTAGATCAATAAAGATGATACTTGCTCTTGTGCCATGACTTTCGCTGCTTGTTGCACGGTCGCGCCTCGCTCGACATAAACAACATCTCGCAACATAAGCTTGGTGACCTTGGCGGTAGTCATGTCATTACTATCTTGCTGTTCAGAAACCGTCATTTTCAATCTGGTATTGTCATCGGCTTCAAAATAATCGGCAAAGAATTCGAAGTCATTACAATATTCGTCAAAAGTATCGACAGGAATACAATAAACTAGCGTGTCCTCAAGCGTATTCGCACCAAAGCGCACCTTGCGATTCATTAATAGGCCTCTGTGACCGAAAATACCGCCCATCGAGATACGATGATACAGTTCGCCTGAGCGGCGAAAAAGTTCGACAGCGCCAGATCGGATCACATAAAGGTGTGTGATTTGTTGACCATATTCGAAAATTACGCTGTCAGCACGGTAATAGCTTACCTCAACGCTACTGGCTAGTTTATTCAATGCATCAGCAGGTAGGTCAGAAAATGGTGGATAAGCTTCTAAAAAATTGGCAATTTCCTGATGTTCAACTTCCATTAGAGGCCTTGATTTATAAAGATAATTTACTTTATTGTGGGAGAGTTATAGCCAATTTGCAATGATAAGTGCTTTGAGTGATGGCTATGTGAGCCAAAAATGTGTCACAGCCTACATTTTGACTTGAAAGAGCATGAAACAGGATAAAAACGGCGAGTGCGCTGCGCACTCGCTGTTATGGTTAAAAATGTGCAGCGTGGAAACGTAAGTGATCACCAATGAAGCTACTGATGAAGAAGTAACTATGGTCATAGCCATCACGCATATTCAGTGTAATCGGGTAGTTTTGCTGTTCAGCTGCTTTTTGAAAGTGCCAAGGTTGCAACTGTTCATCTAAGAAATTGTCTGCACTGCCTTGGTCAATCAATATCGGACAAATTTGTTTATATACTTGGTTTAGCATCAGCTTTGTTGCATCGTACTGTTGCCACTGTGCTTGGTCTTTACCAAGATACTGCGTAAATGCTTTTATTCCCCAAGGGCATTGCTCCGGATGAGCAATAGGGCTAAAAGCAGAAATACTAGAATATTGCTCGGTATTTTTCAGTCCAATGGTCAAGGCGCCATGTCCGCCCATCGAGTGACCGCTGATTGCTTTTTGACTTGTGACTGGGAAATGGGTTTGCACGAGTTCAGGCAATTCTTCGACAATGTAATCATACATCTTGTAGTGTTTGTCGAAAGGAGGTTGGCTAGCATTGAGATAAAACCCTGCACCTAGTCCAAAGTCGTACGCACTTTGCTCATCATCTGGGACGTTTTCACCGCGGGGACTGGTATCAGGCGCAACAATGGCAATCCCCAGTTCGTTGGCAACTTTAAAGGCGCCGGCTTTTTGCATGAAGTTTTCATCTGTACAAGTTAAACCCGATAACCAATAAAGAACAGGCACGCTTTTCCCTGAGTTAACCACCTCGGGTAAAAAGATAGCGAAGGTCATATCACAATGTGTTGTACGGCTGGCGTGTTTGTAGCGTTTGTGCCAACCGCCAACAACTTTGTTGCTGGCGATAAGTTCCATAACTAACCCTTATTTGTAATGAACGACGGAACGAATACTCTTGCCTTGATGCATCAAGTCAAATGCCTCATTGATGTCTTCAAGCGCCATAGTATGAGTAATAAAATCATCTAACTTGAATTCACCCGCCATATAACGGTCGACAATTTCAGGCAATTCGGAACGACCTTTAACACCACCAAACGCGCTTCCGCGCCAAACTCGACCTGTGACAAGTTGGAATGGACGCGTTGAGATCTCTTGGCCAGCACCTGCAACACCAATAATCACAGATTCGCCCCAACCTTTATGGCAGCACTCAAGCGCTGAGCGCATTACATCGACGTTGCCGATACATTCAAATGAAAAATCAACGCCTCCATCAGTCATCTCAACAATGACTTCTTGAATAGGCTTGTCGAAATTTTTTGGGTTAATGACATCGGTCGCACCTAGCTTAGTCGCAAGTGAAAACTTATCTTCATTAATATCAATACCGATAATGCGTTTAGCACCTGCCATTGTTGCACCAATGATTGCAGATAACCCTATACCACCGAGTCCAAAAATAGCCACGGTATCGCCTTTTTGCACTTTAGCCGTATTCATAACCGCACCCATTCCGGTCGTGACGCCACAACCAAGCAAACAGATCTCTTCCAAAGGTGCTTCAGGGTTGACTTTAGCTAACGAAATTTCTGGCAATACTGTGTATTCAGAAAAGGTAGAAGTGCCCATATAATGGTAAATCGGTTGACCATCTTTATAAAAACGTGTTGTGCCGTCCGGCATTAAACCTTTGCCTTGAGTCTCACGGATTTTCTGGCATAGATTTGTTTTGCCAGAAGTACAAAATTTACATTCGCCGCATTCTGGCGTGTATAGAGGAATAACATGATCACCGACAGAAACACTGGTAACCCCCTCACCAACAGCTTCAACAATACCAGCGCCTTCATGGCCAAGAATGGCAGGGAAAACGCCTTCAGGATCATCGCCAGACAGTGTGAAAGCATCAGTATGACACACACCTGTTGCAGTGATTTTTACCAGTACTTCACCCGCTTTTGGCATCATTACATCGACTTCTTCGATGCTCAGTGGTTGTCCAGGACCCCATGCGATTGCGGCTTTTGATTTAATAAATTCAGACATAACGATTTCCTTTTAATAAAGTTCCACCAGTATAATTGCATTACTATATTTGATAATATGGCTTTTTATAAAACACTTTTACGTATTTGTAATAATGGATAGATGGACGGGTATCGATGAGTTTGTAGCGGTTGCCACACTTGGCTCATTTACATTGGCAGCAAAGCGGTTGAATACCTCCGTTGCGCAAATCAGTAGGCGCGTCAAAGAACTAGAGAGCCAATTGGATCATCAGCTGCTTACGCGCACAACACGGACACTCACATTGACGCAAGAAGGACAGGTGTTTCTGACGCATGCACAGCATTTACAACATGCGTATGATGATGCCACGCTTGCATTACGACAAAGAGATCAGCAACCCTCTGGGGTATTGAAACTAACTGCCCCCGTCATGTATGGGGAGCACTACATTATGCCCTTAGTAAATGACTTTATGGCATTGTATCCAAAAGTAACCGTTGAAATGTTGCTATCAAACGAGCAACTAGACATTGTATCGATGGGTATTGATGTCGCTATCCGTTTGGGCAATCTCAAAGATTCAACGCTAAAGGCGCGAAGATTAACTTGGCGAAATACGTTGGTTTGCGCTGCACCGTCTTATATTAAAAAATTTGGTCAACCTCATACCTTAGGTGAGTTATCACAGCATAACTGCTTGATTGGTAATAGCAGAGCTTGGCGTTTTAAGTGTGAAGGTATTGAACGTAATATCAGTGTACATGGCAATCTAACGTGTAATAGCGGGTGGGCGCTATTAAATGGTGCCGTAAAAGGGTTAGGTTTAGTACAACTGCCTCATTATTATGTACAAAAAGCGCTAGATGAAGGGCTGTTGATTGAAGTTCTGCCAAAGTTTAGGCCTGAACGAGAAGGGGTCTGGGCGCTTTATCCGCCCAGACAATATGTACCTACGAGTTTACGCCTGCTATTAGACCACTTGGCTTATCAGTTTGATCTGACGGCTGCATAGATTCCAAAGCAAGGTTAAGCGCTTGTTCTCTGCTTTGACAAAAAGCATTGACGCCAAGGCGCTCTTTGATATTAAAACGATGCAGTTGCTCACTGGTCTCTTTGTTTGGTGAATATATAAACACTTCACAGTTTGCATCCAACGCGTCGATAATGGCATTTTCGAGTGCCAAACTCACAGTCACGTCTAACATTGCAACATCGCTTAAATCAAGCACCATTGCTTTATATTTGGCTATGTCTCTATGCTGACGAGCAATAGCTTTAGAGACACTGAATATCATAGGGCCCGATAAATAAAAATATAGAAGCTGGCCTTTTGCCTGTTCAAACAAATGGCGCTCTTCATCGTTCATCGGTACGTCGTCATCACTGTCACTGATAGCCTTGACTTGCTCTGCTTGAACGCGACTTAAACGTTCTATAACGATGATGTTTGAAATGAATACGCCCAGCCCGACCGCGACCATTAAATCAACGAATACCGTAAGTAACATGACACTGTACATAATCGCCATTTGCATTAGGCTAAGCTTGTGCGCGCGTTGAATAAAGCTCCAGTCCAAGATATTAAAACCAACGTATACGGCGATACCCGCAAGCACAGCCATTGGAATTGGCTCGGTTAAGCTGCCCGCTACAAATACTACGGCCATGAGTATGAGTGCTCGAATGATACCCGCCGCAGGCGAACGGGCACCCACTTGGATATTGACCACGGTGCCCATAGTCGCTCCCGCGCCAGGCAACGCACCAAATAAGCCTGAAATAATATTTGCAATACCCTGACCTCTGAGTTCTTTATCAGAATCGTGTTCGGTTCGAGTTAAGCTGTCACCAATAACGGCAGTCAGTAAGGTATCAATACAACCGAGTGTGCCTAGTATTAAGGCGTCAATGACCATCTCAGTAAATACCTCAGCACCGAAAGTGGGCCAAACAATATCAGGCAAGCCACTAGGTATTTCACCTATCCGGCGGATACTGTCGGTATCAAACAACACGATAGAAAGAAGTGTAATGGCGACTAATGCAACAAGCTGTGCTGGCACGTATTGGCGATACTTTTCTGGCAAATAGAACAAAATGCCAAGTGTAAGTATACCCAGGAATAGTTCGGAAAAATGCAAGTTCATGATTAAATCGGGCAGTGCACCGATTGTACCAATTACACCACCTGCTGGTGCCTTGTGTCCAAGAAGAGGCGCAATTTGCAAAATGATTAATATGACGCCGATACCAGACATAAAACCTGAAATCACACTATAAGGCATGAGCGTAACGTACTTGCCAAGCTTCAAAGTACCCAGTAGAACTTGAAAAGCACCTGCCATCATTACAACGGTAAACGCCATTGCCATACCAGTTTCAGGGTATTTTGCCATCATGGTGGTCAAAACTGCGGTCATAATAACCGTCATCGGACCTGTAGGTTCAGAAATCAGAGAAGTAGAGCCGCCAAACAAAGCAGCGAAAAGACCAACGAGAATTGCGCCCCACATGCCAGCTTCGGCACCAGCGCCAGAAGCCACACCAAAGGCTAGGGCAAGAGGAAGAGATATAATCGCAGTGGTTACACCCCCAAACAAATCGCCCCTAAAATTCATGTGCTTAAATCGAGATAAAGACAACATAAAACATCCGTGCTGCGAGATTTGCCGCATTCTACACCAAAATGTAAATTTAACTATTAGATTCTCAATATTTTTTTACAAATTGTGACGTACCCAAGGCAGAGTAATATGTGTTAGTATGCCCAGAATTAGCATTAAGTATGACTAAAAATTTACTATGTTTCAGCCGGTTAGCTTGTATGTGGGCTTGAGGTATGCAAAAGCCGCAAAGGGCAATGCATTTATTTCGTTTATTTCTTTCTTTTCTATCGCGGGTATTGCGCTTGGATTGATGTCGTTGATCACGGTTAGCTCGGTGATGAATGGATTTGAGCAATCATTGAAAACCGCCATGCTTGACCTGATCCCACATGTACAGTTAAAGCATAAAGCGGATTCAAAAGCCAACACGCAAGATGTACTCAAATCCTTGCATGACAATACGCAAATTAAACGGGCTCAGCCTTATTTGACCTCAGATGTGATCTTACAAACGAATAAAGAGTTGGTTGGTGTCCGTTTGCAAGGGGTATTTGACGGATTTACAAGTCCAGTAGAACAACATCTCTATCTTGGAACTACACAAAAATTCGCTCAGGATAAATATCAGTTAATGATTAGCCGTTATCTAGCGAGTAAATTGGGCGTGGGTATTGGTGACAAAATTCGCGTTATCATGCCTGATGTATCAAGTTATACACCGCTTGGCCGTGTACCTGCTCAGCGATTATTTGAGGTGGCAGCTATTTATGATTCAAACAGTGAAGCGGACACAACAATGGCTTTTGCTGATGGCAAAAGCTTAGCACGACTAATGCGCCGTAATAATGTGGATGAGCACGATATTAGCATTACGCTTCATGATGCATTTGCAATCGAAGAGTTTTACGCCCACAACCCAATTTTAATATCTCAGTTTGACGTGGATGATTGGCAATCACAACAAGGGGCGTTGTTTTCTGCCGTTGCAATGGAAAAGCGCATTATGTCTGTGTTGCTCGGTTTAATCGTTATCGTGGCCGTATTCAATATATTATCCGCGCTATCTATGATGGTAAGAGAAAAACAAGGCGAAGTGGCGATATTACAAACCTTGGGTTTTAAACCATCGATGATAGCCAAAGTGTTTATGGTACAGGGGCTCTACAACGGCCTAGTTGGTACCCTCATAGGCGTTTTACTTGGTCTTGTTGTTGCTGACAATATTAATGAAATTTTAGCGATGGTTGGGTTATCTCTTTTAGGTGGCTTACAACTGCCTGTCGTGTTTTCGCAGTTCAGTATTATTATGATGGCAATTGTTAGTATCGTGATGAGTTTTGTTGCGACTCTATATCCAGCCAAAAAAGCTGCTAGTGTTTTACCTGCTGAGGTATTGAGGTATGAGTAATTTAGTAATTGATTGTCGAGATCTTGGTAAGTCTTATCAAGATGGGAAATCTCAAGTTGAGGTATTAAAGGGCGTTAACTTAGCGGTAAAACAAGGTGAAATGCTCGCTATAGTGGGTAGTTCAGGCTCGGGTAAAAGCACATTGCTACATATTTTAGGCACTTTGGATAAAGCATCCAATGGCCTTGTTGAAATAAAAAGTGTTGAAGTGGGCAAGTTATCCCGCGCCAAGCAAGCTGAGTTTAGAAACCAAAATATGGGCTTTATTTATCAATTTCATCATCTGCTTATGGAGTTTACTGCATTAGAAAATGTCGCGATGCCACTTCTGATCAGAGGCCTAAATGCTAAGCAAGCTGAGCCACAAGCCTTGGCTATGCTTGAACGAGTGGGGCTTGCACACAGGGCATCGCACAAGCCATCAGAGTTATCGGGTGGTGAAAGACAAAGAGTGGCGATAGCAAGAGCCTTAGTCACCAAACCGTCACTTGTGCTTGCCGATGAACCGACAGGTAACTTGGATAAGCACAATGCAAACCGCATTTATGACCTGCTAGCAGAACTTAATGAGCAACTGAATACCAGTTTTGTTGTGGTAACACACGATATGGAACTTGCTTCAAAATTAGGTCGCACGGTGATGCTAGATGATGGTGTGATTGCAGAGGCGACTCATGCTTAGTGCCTTTTTAAGTAAGCGCTTTAGGCAAGCAAAAAAACGTACGGGCATCGTTAGTCTGTTGAGCAAAGCTTCAACATTGGGGGTCATGCTTGGGGTAACCGTGTTAATTGTTGCGCTGTCAGTGATTAATGGCTTTGAACAACAGCTTGAAGAGCGTTTGTTGTCGGTTGTGCCTCATGTGAGTTATCAAGCGCCGAATGAGCCTATCAAAAACTGGGGTGAAAAAGTGAAGGTGTTAGAGGCCAATCCTAATATCACTTCAGCTACACCCGAAATAAACTTAACAGCTATGGTGCAGTTTAAAGGCAAATTAAAGGCGACTCAGTTAAAAGGGATTTTGCCTCACTTACATCAAAAAGTGTCGAATGTTGGCCGTTTTATTAACGGTAAAAGTATTACGCAGCTTCAAGAAAATGAAATTGTATTAGGTCGAAAAACAGCCAAAGCGTTAAACGTTAAAGTGGGGGATAAAGTGACGCTACTGATTGCTAATCAACATTCAGAGCGACCTTTGTCTGCACCAAAGCGTTTGTCGTTAGAGCTTGTGGGTATGATTGAGATGGGAGGGCCTGTCGACGAAACGCTCACGCTAACCCATATGAGTGCGCTTCAAGATGCTTTAGGTTTAACACGCTCTGACGTAACAGGTTTGAGAGCCAAGGTAAACGACATCTTTAACGCGCATGCTATTGCGATGAGTGCGGGGCAAACGTTACCAGATTTAGTTTATGTAAGCAGTTGGTTCAGAAGCCAAGGGAGCCTTTATCAAGATATTCAGATGGTTAGAACAATCGTATTTTTAGTGGTTTTTTTAATTATCGCTGTTGCTAGTTTTAACATTGTGTCGTCAATGGTTATGGAAGTAAAAGACAAGCAAGCAAATATCGCAATTTTAAAAACGATGGGCGCCAAAGATAGCACGATTTTTGCAACTTTTGCGCTTCAAGGTATTACCTATGCCGCGATTGGTGCCTTTATAGGCACTTTAGTTGGGGTGCTACTTGCGATCAATTTACCTGATTTATTTAATGCTGTTTTTGCGGAGCGCGGCAACAACCCGTTGGCAGACGTGTATTTTGTAGAGTTTTTACCTTCAAAATTAGTCTGGTCAGATATATTTATAACCTTGATAGTTACGCTTGTATTAGCCGTTTTAGCAAGCGTTTATCCTGCTTGGCAAGCAACGAAAACCGAGCCAGCTCAGGTGCTTGGTAATAATTAGGATGGTAATTCAAACTCTGATGGGGGTCATGGAACCTGATAGAATCATGACCGTTTTATTGCAAAAGGTTGCAAGCGTTTAGGCAAACACTTACATTACAGGGATAACAAGCTTAAATAAGAAGTAAAAGCATGAGTGAAGAAAAGATAACAGAAGAACAAAAAGTAGAATTGGAAAAACAATGGCAACGAGATTGCTTTCAAGCAGCACAAAAACATTTAGCTGAAAAAGGTATTATTCCAGCAAGTGTATTTGACAAAGAAAGTCGTTTTTTAGCCCCATTGTGTGCTGTTTGGAAAATAAAGGCGCAAACAGGTAAAACGTATTGGGTGTTAACAGGGCGCCTTCCAACGGATCATATGGAAACGAGTGCTGCTAAAACGGCACGAGAAGCAATGAAAAGCTTCTCATACCAATGGCAAATGAAAGCGGACAGTATTATGTCTTCTGGTGCAAAAGATGAGACTCAGGTCAAGTTCGCCAATTTACTTGTAAATAGAGCGCATGGCTTGTACGAAATAGCCGATAACGATGAACTATGGGTTAATGAAGCATCGTAAAAGGCTCAGTTTTGAATGAGGTGATAGGGCACCTGAGCTTTTGCCTTGGGATCCCTGCCTCCATAAACACGCATCCATGTTTGCAAAAGCCACTTTCGACAAAGTTGGGAACTTCATCTAAGATGCAGTTTACATAAATGCTATCTAGACCTTTTTCACTGGCAATTGATACCAAGCGGTTTAGAAGCGAGCAATAGGCATCCCTATTTCGGTGAGCCCGAACAACGGCTATCCGGCTAATCGAACCGTCAGGTGTTAAACGACCAGTACCAACCGCTTCATTATCTTCATTGAGAATTATGACGTGCTCAGATAACGAATCTAGAGAGTCAAACTCAACCTCCTTTGGAATATGAAGCTCATAAACAAATACGCGTTCGCGGATCTGTTTTAATTGTGCTTTTCTCTGAAGCCAACTGACCTTGTTAACGTGGTAACTCATGTTTCCTCCACTTAATACATAAAAGTATTTGCGCAGGTTACCAAGTAATTAAGTGCCTATTTTGCATTAATTTATTTGCTGGGCTAAGCTTTCCCAGCATTAAATTAAAACCTAAATAAACTTGGCAACGGTCATTGCTTGAATAGCCTTAAATGTACTACTCAAACTCATCGTCTTCTTGTAAGTAATACGTTCCCTCACTAATAAGTTTAGTGAAGGTTTTCATAAATTCAATACAATTTAATGCAGGTTTAATTTGTTCAATTGTAAAGTTGATGTGGTCAGTCAGTAATGCCACACCATGAATACATTCGTCCGGCAGGTGATAGGTACAGCCATTAACGCTTAACATGATTTGTGCTTCATGTCGCTGATATATCGCTCGGACACCACCAGCTCTTTGTATAATTTCACCCCCTTCTAAATACTCAAACAGCTCTTCTTCATTCAAAGGCGGGTCGAGCGGAGCCAAATCCATATCATGTTTGGCTTCACTGATCATCGTGCCAAACCAGTGTTTGAATATTTTGTCATCGTTAAGAATATTTCTCATTAATTGGCGAACATTATCAATTTCATGAGCACTAAGCTCCCCAACCGATGAAGGGGGTGTTAAACTTGGATCGCTGTACCGCGTATAGCCTTGTTCGTTATCTATCAAGTAGTCAGCAAAGCTGGATATAAGGTCTTTTTGATCAGGCGCGCGAAAGCCAACAGAATAATTAAGCGCATTCTCTAGCGCATAACCTTCATGTGGGCAACCTGGTGGAATATATAAAATGTCGCCTGGTTCCAAAACACTATCAATAATAGCGCTAAATTGCTCGACTTGGAGCAAGCTTTTATTTTGAGCGAACTGCTTTAAAGATGAGTCAGGCATACCGACACGCCAATGACGTTTACCTTGTCCTTGAATAATGAACACATCATACTGATCCAGATGGGGCCCGACCCCGCCCCCCGGTGTTGAATAGCTGATCATCAAATCATCAATTCGCCAGTTTGGGATAAAGCGGAAGGGCTCAATTAATTGCGCTGCTACTGGATGCCAATGGTCGACTGCTTGAACGAGTAGGGTGCTGTTGGTATCAGTTAAGCGAGAAAAATTTTCAAATGGTCCATGGTATGCTTGCCAATCATCTTTATGGTTGGTGATCAAGCGCGACTCTATACTGTCTTCCATGGCTAAACCCGCTAGTTCTTCAGGTTCAATAGGGTCAACAAAGTTTTCGAAGCCCGCTTTGATCAAGAGCGGTTTTTTTTGCCAGTATTCCGATAAAAATTGTTCGGTAGTTAAATCGTTGATGCGTAACTGATACATAAATTTTCCATAAAAAAAGCGAAAGATTTTACCCTTTCGCTTTATAACTTAATATTGTTTGAAGTTATACAAGCTCGTCTATGAAAGCTTCAGCACGGCCAATATAGTTAGCTGGTGTCATGAGCTTCATTTGTGCTTTTACTTCTTCTGGTAGCGCTAAACCATCAATGAAGTCAGCCATAATCACTTGGTTGACGCGCTTACCACGGGTTAGTTCTTTGAGCTTCTCGTATGGTTTTTCGATGCCATACTTGCGCATAACTGTTTGAATTGGTTCTGCAAGTAGTTCCCAGTTTTGGTCTAGCTCTTCGAGTAATTTGTCTTCATTTACTTCAAGCTTGCTCACACCTTTTAAAGTTGCTTGATAGGCAATGAGGGTATAACCCATACCAACACCTAGGTTACGAAGCACAGTTGAGTCTGTGAGGTCTCGCTGCCAGCGAGAAACTGGTAACTTCTGAGCTAGGTGAGCAAACATCGCATTAGCAATACCCAAATTACCTTCTGAATTTTCGAAGTCAATAGGGTTTACTTTGTGTGGCATGGTTGATGAGCCAATTTCACCAGCAATGGTTTTTTGTTTGAAGTGGTTTAGTGCAATGTAACCCCACACATCGCGGTCAAAGTCTAACAAAATCGTGTTGAATCGAGCGATAGCATCAAATAACTCAGCGATGTAATCGTGTGGTTCAATTTGCGTTGTAAATGCGTTCCAAGTTAAACCTAGGCTAGTCACAAATTGCTCTGCATGGGCATGCCAATCATAATCTGGGTAAGCACTTAAGTGCGCATTATAATTACCTACAGCACCATTGATTTTACCAAGTATTGATACGTTAGCGATTTGCTCGCGTTGGCGTTGCAAGCGCACATAAACGTTTGCAAACTCTTTACCCATAGTAGAGGGAGAAGCAGGCTGACCGTGGGTACGGGTCATCATAGCAACAGAGCGGTATTCAATGGCTTTTTCTTTGATAGCAGCAAGCAGTTTGTCGCAGTAAGGTAATAATACTTTGTCTCTTGCTTCTGTTAGCATTAGGCCGTGAGATAGGTTATTAATGTCTTCAGAAGTACATGCAAAGTGAATAAACTCATTGATTGCATTTAGTTCAGCGTTGTCTGCAACCTTTTCTTTTAGAAGGTACTCAACCGCTTTCACATCGTGGTTTGTGGTGCGCTCAATTTCTTTTACGCGCGCAGCATCGGCTTCACTAAAGTTGTCAACGATGCTGTCTAACAATGCATTTGCTTGCTCACTAAATGCAGGCACTTCAGCAATGCCTTGTGCTTTTGCTAGTGCTTGCAACCAACGAACTTCGACAGTCACGCGGTACTTGATCAAGCCAAACTCACTAAAGATGCCACGTAACTCGGTAGTTTTGCTACCGTAGCGACCATCCACTGGAGAGATAGCGGTTAACGCTGAAAGCTCCATAATTACTCCTAAACTAATTGGTTTTGAACGATATCTTTAAACTCTTCTTTGTGCTTCAGCGATGATTCTCTTTTTACCAAAGAAAAACTGGCGGCGTTTCCCGCCCAATTGGCGCCAAAGTACGGCACTGCGAATACCTGCAAGGAGCAGTGCTCTAATTTTTTGTTGAGTTGCGGTTTGTTTTAGCAACTCAGGTTGCCCAAAAACTTGGATCTTCTGACCTAACGGGCTGACTACTTCGCTATAGATATCAGCAAAAGCCGCAATAATAGTGCCGTCGGTAATGTCAAAATGCTGCAATTGACGTTCAACATCTTTTAAGCGTTTCGATAGCTCATCTAATGCTGCTTTATTATTCATTAATGCACGCTCTAATTGCATTAAACTGCCAACATACTTCACCATTTCGACGTCTTTATCGCCTTGTGGTGATAATTGCGCCAGTAAAATACGGTAGCCTGATTTTAATGCGAACGGGTCAGAGTATACATCTTCGGGGTTATCAGGGGTTAAATTAACAATGCTATGTAAAAAGCTTTCTACTTCACGGTCGTTAAATTGACCGTATTTAGCTGTTTTTTGCACTAACTTTGTGATTTGGCACATGGCCGCTAAGGGCATCACATAATTTGCTGACATTACTTAATCACCGAATCAATAATACCGCCGCCTAGACATACCTCATCAGCGTAAAAAACAGCCGATTGACCCGGTGTTACCGCTTTTTGCGGCTCATCGAATAACACGCGCGCCATGCCATCTTCGCCAACCAATAAGGTACAAGGAATGTCAGTTTGGCGATAACGAGTTTTAACAGTACAGCGGGTTGTACCTTTAGGACCTGCTCTGTCAACCCAATGTAACTGGTTTGCATTCAAGCCGTTACTAAATAGACGAGGGTGGTCGCTACCTTGACCAACAATCAGTACATTTCTTTCGATATCTTTATCAACAACGTACCAAGGTTCACCATTACCTTCTTTCATGCCGCCAATAAGTAGACCTTTACGTTGACCAAGCGTGTGATACATCAACCCCTCATGGTCGCCCACCACATGGCCATCGGTGTCTTCAATTTTACCTGGCTGTGCTGGCAAGAACTTTTGCAGAAAGTCTTTAAATTTACGCTCGCCAATAAAACAAATACCAGTACTGTCTTTCTTGTCATGGGTAATTAAGTTTTGTTCTTCAGCGATGCGTCTAACTTCAGGTTTTGCTATATCCCCAACTGGGAAAAGAGTTTGTGCAATGTGCTCATGACTTAAGGTGTACAAAAAGTAACTTTGATCTTTGTTATCATCAAGGCCACGGCACATAACGAATTTTCCATCACGCTCTTCGCGACGAACATAGTGGCCAGTGGCAATGTAATCAGCGCCCAATGCTTGTGCTGCAAACTCTAAGAAAGCTTTGAACTTGATCTCTTTGTTACACATAATGTCTGGGTTAGGTGTACGTCCTGCTTTGTATTCAGCAAGAAAATACTCGAATACGTTGTCCCAATATTCAGCTGCAAAGTTAACAGTGTGCAGTTCAATGCCTAATTTATCACACACGGCCTGTGCGTCTTTTAGGTCTTCAGCTGCAGCGCAATATTCATCATTATCGTCTTCTTCCCAGTTCTTCATAAACAAGCCTTCAACTTGATAGCCCTGCTCTTTTAAAAGGTATGCTGAAACTGAAGAATCTACACCGCCGGACATGCCAACGATGACTTTAATGTGACTATTATCGCTCATAATGTTTGCTGTAAATTTACCTGATTTGGAAAGGCCGTGATTATAGCACGCAAAAGCCCTATGCTAAAAGTCGAGAACGCGCTCATTACATGCTAACTACTTTATATTCGCCGTTTTTTAAATCTGCCAAAGAATATTTGCCAATTTGAGCGCGTATTAGTCTCAATGTTGGGTGTCCAACATGGGCAGTCATTCTCCTAACTTGGCGGTTTTTTCCTTCGCTAATACTGACACTCAACCAAGTTGTCGGAATATTTGCTCGTTCACGAATAGGCGGGGTGCGAGGCCAAATGTTCGGTTCTGGTATAATTTTCACTTTTGCAGGGCGAGTAAGACCGTCTTTTAACTCAACGCCATCACATAAGGCTTGGATGGCTTTGTCAGAAGGAATACCTTCAACTTGAACCCAATAAGTTTTAACCGTTTTTTTATTTGGGTCGGTCAACTTATGTTGTAGCTTGCCACAATTAGTAAGTAGTAAGAGCCCTTCACTGTCTCTATCGAGCCTTCCTGCAGCATAAACGCCTTTTTCTTTTACGAAATCAGCGAGTGTTTTACGGTTTTGGTCATCGGTAAACTGACACAACACATCGTACGGTTTATTAAAAAGGACAATTTTTACATTTTGAGGTGCAATAGCTGGCTTACGTGGCTTGGTTGCTTTGTTGCGGGAAAAATTTTTCTGGCTTTTATGTGCTCGTCGTTGAACCATAGTGACAACTTAAATGATATTAATGGGCTTATTTTATCATTTGTGCCATCAAACAAACATAAAAAAGGGCAGCAAATGCTGCCCTTGATTATTTTCTATATGATTATACTAGCTTAGCCAAAATGTCATTGAATGCTTTGCTTGGACGCATAGCCGCGAAAGCTAGCTCGTCACTTGGCTGATAATAACCACCAACATTCATTGCCTGACCTTGAGCACCATTCAACTCGCTTACAATTGTCTGTTCTTGCGCTTCAAGTTCACGCGCAATTTCAGTGAACTGTGCTTGTAGTTGAGCATCGCTAGTTTGTGCTGCTAGTGCTTGTGCCCAGTAAAGAGATAGATAGAAGTGGCTTCCACGGTTATCTAATTCATTTACTTTACGAGATGGCGATTTGTTCTCATCTAAGAACTTACCCGTTGCTTGATCAAGCGTGTCTGCCAGCACCTGTGCTTTTGTATTACCCGTCGCTTGGCTTAGGTGTTCAAGCGACGCAGCGAGTGCAAGGAATTCACCTAAAGAATCCCAACGTAGGTGGTTTTCTTTTTCGAACTGTTGTACGTGCTTAGGTGCAGAACCACCTGCGCCTGTTTCGAATAAACCACCACCGTTCATAAGTGGTACAATTGAAAGCATTTTAGCACTTGTACCAAGCTCAAGAATTGGGAACAAGTCAGTTAGGTAGTCACGTAATACGTTACCAGTTACTGAAATTGTGTCTTGCCCTGCTTTCATACGTTCTAACGAGTAAAGCGTTGCTTCTACTGGTGCTTTGATTAGAATTTCAAGACCATCAGTGTCATGCTCTGGTAAATATGCATTTACTTTTTTGATAAGTTCAGCATCGTGTGCTCGCGCTTCATTTAACCAGAAAACAGCGGGAACCCCAGTTGCACGAGCGCGGTTTACAGCAAGTTTAACCCAGTCTTTAATCGGCGCATCTTTAACCTGACACATACGCCAGATATCGCCGTGCTCAACATCGTGAGAAAGTAACACGTTATCGTTAGCATCAACTACGCGGATAGTACCCGCCGCAGGTGCTTCAAATGTTTTGTCGTGTGAGCCATATTCTTCAGCTTTTTGAGCCATCAAACCGACGTTTGGAATAGTACCCATCGTACGAGGGTCAAAAGCACCGTGCTCTTTACAGAAATCGATAGTCGCTTGATAAACACCAGAGTAACAACGGTCTGGGATCACAAAGCTTGTATCTTGTTGCTTGCCTTCAGCATTCCACATTTGACCACTTGTACGAATAGCTGCTGGCATTGAAGCATCAATGATAACGTCACTAGGTACGTGTAGATTGGTAATGCCACGGTCAGAATCAACCATCGCAATTGCAGGGCTAGATGCGTAGACAGCAGCGATATCCGCTTCAATTTCTTGACGTTTAGCATCATCTAGCTGTTGGATTTTAGCGTATACATCACCCAAACCATTGTTTACATCTACGCCTAGTTGGGCGAACAAGTCAGCATGCTTTGCAAACACATCTTTATAGAATACTTTTACTGCGTGACCGAAGATGATTGGATCTGAAACTTTCATCATGGTTGCTTTCATATGAAGCGAGAAAAGTACGCCTTTGTCTTTAGCTGAAGCAATTTCAGCCGCAAGGAAGGCTTGTAATGCAGACACACTCATACAAGAAGCATCGATGATTTCACCTGCAAGAAGCGGCGTGCTTGCTTTTAAAACGGTTACGTCGCCATTTTGTGCAACGTGTTCAATGCGTACATCTGTCGCTTGCTCTACAGTTGTTGATTTTTCTGAACCGAAGAAATCGCCTTCGCTCATGCTAGCAACATATGATTGTGAATCAGCAGACCATGCACCCATTGAGTGAGGGTTTTTGCGTGCATACGCTTTTACAGATGCTGGTGCGCGACGGTCTGAGTTACCTTCACGAAGCACTGGGTTTACGGCACTGCCTTTTATTTTGTCATAAGTTGCTTTAATCGCAGCTTCTTTTTCGTCTTTTGGTTCTGCAGGGTAATCAGGTAGAGCATAGCCTTTAGCTTGTAACTCTTTAATAGTCGCTTGCAACTGAGGAATAGATGCACTGATATTTGGTAGTTTGATGATGTTTGCTTCAGGTGTTTTTGCAAGTTCACCTAACTCTGCCAGTGCATCGCCAATACGTTGCTCTTCAGTTAAAAATTCAGGGAAGTTTGCGATAATACGGCCAGCAAGAGAGATATCACGAGTCTCAACTTCTACGCCAGCGGCATTGGTGTAAGCTTGAATGATCGGCAGCAATGAATAGGTAGCCAGTGCTGGAGCTTCATCGGTTTTTGTATAAATAATTTTTGATGTCATCATCATTCCTAGATTTTGTGGCTATTTAAGCCATTCAACAATGCAAAGGGAATGCTATGTTGCCTTAATGCAACGGGTTATAGCAAGTTTGTTAGATATTTTTACTCTAAGGGTAAATAAAAATATCTAACCCACCTAACGACAACGCGCCGTATTGTAACAAGCAATATAGATAAGGGCTAATTAGTTTTTTTAAAGGGAAGGGACGAAAAAATTATAAGATGTGGAGATATGAAGCGAGCAGTAAATACAACCCGCTTCCAGTTAGCCAAAAACTACTTTAAGCCAATTCTTCATCACGAGGCGCGATGTTAGTGGCGTGAAGTCCTTTAGGACCTTCTTGTAGCTCGAATGTTACATCTTGACCAGCTTTAAGCGTTTTGTATCCATCCATTACAATCGTTGAGTAATGGGCGAAGATATCTTCCTCACTGCCGTCTTCTACGATGAAACCAAACCCTTTGGCGTTATTAAACCATTTGACTTTTCCGCAAGCCATACTTCTACATCCTTCTAATAAGTTGACTAATTTAGTTAATCTAAACTTTATAATTTGATAGACTGCCCATAGATTAAGCATGAGACAATCTATAAAGGACTGTAGTTTAAATGAGCAGTCAGTCAAGTTTTTTAACGGATTTTTTAACATTTTATTTATTTTTTAATTCAAGTTTGCTTGAGTTCCAAAGACAAGACTATATTTAATATGAGTGGGATCAAAGAATCAGGTGTGATAGACACGGTACGCGAAAGTGCGAAGCAAAAGCTAAGCCCTCCGCGTAAGTACAAGGTCATTTTAAATAACGACGACTACACCCCAATGGAGTTTGTAATCGAAGTTTTAATGACTTTTTTTAATATGGATAGCGATAGAGCAACTGAGGTGATGCTTCAAGTGCATCATGAGGGAAAAGCTGTATGTGGTATATATCCTGCAGATATTGCCCACACAAAGGCTGAGCAGGTAAATCGTTACGCTCGCGACCATGAGCATCCTTTGCTTTGTAGTTGTGAGCAAGAATAACCTTTTTAATTCTCGTTTTGGGGGTTGCCAATGCTAAATAAAGACTTAGAAATTACCTTAAACGCCGCTTTTCGTGAAGCGCGCACGCGTCGTCATGAATTTATGACAGTTGAGCATTTGTTATTGGCGCTAATTGATAACCCGTCAGCAGGAGAGGCGTTAGGCGCCTGCGGCGTAGACATCGAAAATCTTAAACGTGAGCTGTCAGAATTCATTGATGAGACAACTCCCGTTATTCCTGATTTAGAAGAGGACAGAGAAACACAACCAACCTTAGGTTTTCAACGTGTATTACAGCGAGCTGTATTTCATGTGCAATCGTCCGGTCGAAGCGAGGTTACAGGCGTTAATGTACTCGTAGCGATTTTTTCAGAGCAAGAAAGTCAAGCGGTATATCTTCTCAAGAAAAGTGACATCAGCCGCCTTGATATCGTTAACTTTATTTCTCACGGCATTTCAAAAGTCGATGAGGATTCAGACCATGATGATCATGAAGACATGCATGAAGAGTCAAACGATGTACAAAGTGAGGAAAAAACAAAACTTGAGAACTTTACAACTAATTTAAATGCGTTAGCGCAGGCTGGTCAAGTGGACCCGCTTGTTGGTCGTGATGATGAGGTTGAAAGAACGGTTCAAGTGCTTTGTCGGCGTAAGAAAAATAACCCACTTCTGGTTGGCGAGGCAGGTGTCGGTAAAACGGCTATTGCAGAAGGCTTAGCTCATCGCATCGTCAATAAACAAGTGCCGGAAGTAATCGAAGATGCAGTTGTTTATTCTTTAGATATGGGCGCATTGCTTGCCGGGACCAAATATCGAGGTGACTTTGAAAAACGTTTCAAAGCATTACTAAAAGAGCTGCAAGCAAAGCCTCAAGCAATTTTGTTTATTGATGAAATTCATACCATTATAGGCGCGGGTGCTGCTTCTGGTGGCGTAATGGATGCATCTAACTTAATTAAGCCACTATTATCTAGCGGACAGCTGCGTTGTATGGGGTCTACGACTTATACTGAATTCAAAAACATTTTTGAAAAAGACCGTGCATTGGTTCGCCGCTTTCAAAAAATTGACGTTGTTGAGCCAAGTGTGGCTGATACCACAAAGATTTTATATGGCTTAAAAGAGCGTTATGAAGAGCATCATGGTATTCGATACACGCAAAAGGCCCTTCGTGCTGCTGCAGAGCTAAGTGCGAAGTATATTAATGAGCGTCACTTGCCGGACAAGGCAATAGACGTGATTGACGAAGCTGGCGCAAATCAACGTTTGTTACCAGCGTCAAAACGCAAGAAAACCATTGGTGTTTCTGATATCGAAATGATTGTTTCTAAGATCGCGCGCATTCCACAGCAAAGTGTGTCAAATAGTGATAAAGAAACACTGAAAAATCTTGATAGAAATCTAAAAATGTTGGTATTCGGTCAAGATCAATCTATTGATGCACTAACGTCAGCTATTCGCTTATCACGTTCGGGACTTGCGAATGAAGACAAACCGATAGGCTCTTTCTTGTTTGCAGGCCCAACAGGGGTTGGTAAGACAGAAGTGACTAAGCAGCTCGCTAAGTGTATGGGTGTTGAGTTTATTCGCTTCGATATGTCTGAATACTCTGAGCGTCATGCGGTGAGTCGTTTAATTGGTGCACCTCCTGGTTATGTTGGCTTTGAGCAAGGCGGTCTTTTGACGGATGCGGTTATAAAACATCCTCATGCGGTTGTCTTGCTAGACGAAATAGAGAAAGCGCATTCGGATATTTATAATATTCTGCTTCAAGTTATGGACCATGGTACTTTGACCGACAACAATGGCCGTAAAGCGGACTTTAGAAATGTTGTGGTGGTGATGACGACTAATGCTGGTGTGCAAGAAACAGTTCGTCAATCAATTGGTTTCCAAGAGCAAGATCATTCGCATGATGCGATGGTTGAAATCAACAAAGTGTTTACGCCAGAGTTTAGAAATAGGTTAGATAACATTATTTGGTTTAACCACCTTGAAAAAGAAGTGATCATGCAAGTGGTTGACAAGTTTGTTGTCGAGCTGCAAGCGCAGCTAGATAAAAAGTCAGTTAACTTGGAGCTGACCTCCGCGGCCAGAGAGTGGTTGGCCGATCTTGGCTATGACAAAGCAATGGGTGCAAGACCTATGGCAAGAGTTATTCAAGACAAGCTTAAGAAACCACTTGCAAACGAGATCTTATTTGGTCGCTTGAGTGATGGTGGCAACGTTAAAGTCGGTGTTAAAGCGGGTGAATTAGACTTTAGGTATGAATCTAGCTTAGTATCAGCATGAGGCTACTAATATAAAGACGTCAAAAAGCCCAGCGCAAGCTGGGCTTTTTGTTTATATGCCTGATAATAATCAGGCATCTGTAAGCCAATCATGAATAGCGATGATTGCGCTTAGCGAATACAACTTAACTGAAGCTGTAGTTATCTACACGATTCGATTAACGAGCGCGGAAGACAATGCGTCCTTTGGTTAAGTCATACGGAGTCATTTCTACCGTTACTTTGTCACCAGTAAGAATACGGATGTAGTTTTTGCGCATTTTTCCTGAAATATGAGCAACGACTACGTGGCCATTCTCTAGCTCAACGCGGAACATTGTATTTGGTAAAGTATCAAGGACCGTGCCTTGCATTTCAATTACGTCTTCTTTCGCCATGTGTAGCGTAACACCTCTTTGAATAATTAAACGCAGCAGATTTTGCCCAAAAGAAGCCAATAAGTAAAGGTAAGGGCAAAAATTTTGTGATTTTATTAGTCAAAGTGCCATTCTTTTGATTATAAATACCGAGTGGAGGTAATATTGAACGCTTAGATGAGAACTAATTTTATTTGGGTTGCTCGACCCAAACATCATTCACAAAGCGTTGAGCTGGAGCGTATTGGGACTTGTATCTCATCTTTTTACAGCTGTCTATTTGATAGCCAAGATACACATACTTTTTAGCAAGCTTCTTTGCATGCTCTATTTGCGCCATGATCATCACATTCCCTAGGCTATAACTTTCATATTCAGGGTCGAAAAAAGTGTATATCGCTGATAGCGTATTGGGCATGGTATCAGTAACAGCCACTGCGATGAGTTTATCTTTATGCCACAACTCAACAAATGTAATGGGTAACCATTGGCAAAACAAAAAGCTTTCGTACTGTAAACGATTTGGGGGATACATAGTCCCATCACTGTGCCTGAGCGTGATATATTTTTCATACAATGGGTAATATTCGTCTCGCTCTTTATGCGAAATTGAGAATGAAAAAGAATCGTCAAGCTTTTTAAATTTGCGTTTTTGAGATTTAGAAGGTACATATCTTTGTGCTGGAATGCGAATAGATTGACATGCGCTGCACCTTGGGCAATGGGGACGATAAATTTGATCACCACTGCGTCTAAAACCGAGCTCTAATAACGCCTCAAAGCGCGCAGGTGTGTAGCAAGTAGGGTCCAAAATAACCAAAAGTTGCTCTTGCTGTTCAGGTAAATAACTACAACTAAATTGCTGACTTAAACCAATTTTGGAAGGGAAATGTTCAGTCATAAATACCTTCTAATGTTTGCGGTTGCCACATCGCGTTGGGAACTGAAAATTCAGCTGCCTTGTTAAGTTTAGCCAAAAATTCCCTTCGCGATATAACTTTTGCACCCAAACTAACCAGATAAGGATTTTCTAGCTGACAATCTATAAAATGGGCATGGTGTTTTCTTAACCAGTTGACGAGCGCCCACATCGCCAATTTAGAAGCGTTTGGTTGCTTGAAAAACATCGATTCACCACAGAATACGCCACAGAGCATGATCCCATAAAGTCCACCGACTAATTCGCCGTTGCTCCATATTTCTAGACTATGTGCAAAACCCTGAGCATGAGCCTCTTGGTAAGCTCTCAACATGTCAGTATTGATCCAAGTGCCTTCAGCATTAACTCTTTGCTCTCGGCATGCGTGGATCACTTCAGGAAAGGCCATATTTACCGTGACAGTTGGGTTTATTTGACGTCTAGCTTTACGTAAGCTCCGATTAACATGGAAGGCATCCAGCTCTATAATGCCTCGCTCACTTGGCGCCCACCACATAATTGGCTCACGTTCGTTAAACCATGGGAATATGCCTGATGAATACGCTGCTTTTAATCTTGCTGGTGATAAGCAGCCGCCAATCGCTAGTAATCCGTCTGGGTCTTTTAATGCGTAGTCACAGGGTGGGAAGAGGTAATTGTCTAAGCTTAAGTGAAAGAGTTGTTGCGTCATGCCAATACGTCTGTGCGGTAGATATGCGTAAAATAACGTAAAAAGGCAATAAAGAAAATGGGAGTGAGACTCCCATTTTGCAAAAGTTAGGCTTACAGATTATCTAAATAACGCTCTGCATCAAGGGCCGCCATACAGCCAGTACCGGCAGAGGTGATTGCTTGACGGTAAATATGGTCTGATACATCACCTGCTGCAAATACACCCTCAACACTTGTTTGAGTTGCGTTACCATTAAGACCAGATTGAACAACTAGGTAGCCGTCTTTCATTTCAAGCTGTCCTTCAAACATATCAGTGTTTGGTTTGTGGCCGATCGCAATGAATACACCGGCAAGGTCTAGCTGTTCTGTGTTGTCGGAATCCGTTTCTTTGATGCGAATGCCAGTAACGCCCATCTCATCGCCAAGGACTTCGTCTAACGTGCGGTTGAGGTGTAAAACAACGTTACCATTCTTTGCTTTTTCCATCAGTCTATCTGATAAGATCTTTTCGCTTCGGAATGAATCACGACGGTGAACTACGTGCACTTCTTCAGCAATGTTAGATAGATACAGCGCTTCTTCAACTGCTGTGTTACCACCACCAACGACCGCTACTTTTTGACCACGATAGAAGAAACCGTCGCAGGTTGCACATGCAGAAACACCACGACCTTGGAAAGCTGTTTCAGATTCTAAGCCTAAATACTTAGCTGACGCGCCTGTAGCAATAATTAATGCATCACACGTGTAAGTGCCTTGGTCGCCAGTTAATGTAAATGGACGTTTAGTGACATCTACTTTATTGATGTGGTCAAAAATAATCTCTGTTTCAAAGCGCTCTGCGTGCTCTTTCATACGGTCCATCAGTGCAGGGCCTGTTAAACCATGAGCATCGCCTGGCCAGTTTTCAACTTCTGTGGTCGTTGTTAATTGTCCACCTTGTTGCATACCAGTGATCAATACTGGGTTTAAATTCGCTCGCGCAGCATAGACCGCTGCTGTATAACCTGCTGGGCCTGAGCCTAAAATAAGCAGTTTGCAATGTTTCGCGTCACTCATGAATAATTCCTAAAATAAATTTACTTCTAACTGAATGAGGATGATTCTATGGAAATCAACCTAGATGTAAAATAAAACGCTCATTTCGTTTTTTAATAAATCGCAAAGGTGTCAAAAATACTGTACTTGATGAATATTTAAGCCTTCAGTTGCAAAAGCAACGCTAACCCATGACCAAATTGATTTTTTTTGGTATGTTCTTAGTAATTTTGTTTCGTTATTCTTCATAGAGTAACCCCTAACGAATAGGTATTTATGGCATTTTGGCAGGATACACCTGGATTTGCATTGAATGCGCAGAGCGTACAGGTTCTGACTGACGCGAAGCAGTATCATCAGACACTGCTTCGCTTGATACGCAGTGCAAAGCGTAGGATCTATATAACAGCTTTGTATTTACAAGATGACGAGGCCGGAAGAGAAATTTTAAGTGCTTTACATGAAGTCTCACTTACAGATCCAAAAATAGAAATTAACGTGTTAGTTGATTATCACCGCGCTCAGCGAGGGTTAATTGGCGAGGCGAAATCGGAAGGGAATGCTCGGCTTTATTGTGACGAATTGGAAGCTTCACAAAGTAATGTGAAAGTTTTTGGTGTGCCAGTCAAAGCAAAAGAGCTATTTGGTGTCTTACACCTTAAAGGGTTCGTGATTGATGATACAGTGCTTTACAGCGGGGCGAGTCTTAACAATGTATATTTGCATCAAGGCGACAAATACCGCCTCGACAGGTATTTTGTTATTGAGCAGGCAGGTCTTGCGCAAAGCTTTTGTGATTTTACTGATAAATATTTGCTTAGCTCTGAGGCAGTGCCAAGGTTAGATAAACGCCCATTACCTAAATTTATAGATATCAAGATTGCGCAAAAGCAACTTATGCGCGATCTAAAAAAAGCGAAATACGGTTTTGATGAAGCGGACTGTTTTAATAGTCTTAACGTGAGACCATTCCTTGGCTTTGGACGTCGTACAAATAAGCTTAACCGATTGATCAAAGCCTTGTTTGACACAACGGAACAAGAGCTGGTGCTCTACACGCCTTATTTTAATTTTCCAGCGCCGTTGCTTCGCTCATTGCGACGTTTGCTTAAACTCGGTCGACAAGTGACAATTGTGGTCGGCGATAAAACCGCCAACGATTTTTATATTTGTCCAGAGCAGCCATTTAGTAAGATCGGTGCGTTGCCGTATCTGTATGAAACGATTTTAAGGAAATTTTTAAAGTCTCAACATCGTTTTATTAAGTCCGGTCACCTGAAAGTTTATCTGTGGAAAGATGGCGGTAACTCGTTTCATTTAAAAGGGATCTGCAAAGATAGTCACACGCATTTATTGAGTGGCCACAATTTGAACCCTCGTGCTTGGGGATTAGATATTGAAAATGGTATTTTGATTGAAGATCCTAATCAGTTTATTTTGGCCGACATTCAGCGCGAAAAACAGGCTATTTTAGCAAATTGTCGCTTGCTATCAGGTCCTGAAGATGTGGAAACGATAGAAGACTACCCTTTGCCAGTTAAAAAACTATTAGGTCAGGCTAAGCGCGTTAAAGTAGACTTTATAATCAAGCGCTTTATTTAAAACTGAAGGCTAAAACAAAAAAACCGCGTTAGAATACGCGGTTTTTTTGCTTAACTTAACGCCACACACTTACATGTAGCGCTCAGTAATTATTGCTTGTTTAGTAAGCATCGTTGTGCACTTTAGCTGCGCGGCCTGATGGATCGGCATTGTTTTGGAATGATTCATCCCATGCAAGCGCTTGTGGTGTAGAGCAAGCAACTGACTTGCCATGCGGAACGCATTGAGCAGCGGCATCACCAGGGAAATGTTCCGTAAATATTTGGCGATAGAAGTAGGCTTCTTTACTATCAGGTGTATTAATAGGGAAGCGGTACTGTGCATTTGCAAGATCTTGATCAGACACTTGTTCTTCAACGTAGGCTTTTAAAGAGTCAATCCAGCTGTATCCAACCCCATCTGAAAATTGCTCTTTTTGACGCCATAACACTTCTTCTGGCAGATAACCGTCAAAAGCTTCACGAAGAATATGTTTCTCAATACGACCATTTTTACACATTTTGTATTCAGGGTTGGTACGCATGGCAACATCCACGAACTCTTTATCTAAAAATGGCACTCGCGCTTCTACGCCCCATGCTGCCATTGATTTATTGGCTCGCAAACAGTCAAACATGTGTAGTTTAGAAACTTTACGATTAAGCTCTTCATGAAACTCTTGTGCATTTGGCGCTTTGTGGAAATATAGATAACCACCAAATAGCTCATCGGCCCCTTCACCCGAGAGTACCATTTTGATACCCATTGCTTTGATTTGACGAGACATAAGGTACATAGGTGTTGATGCACGTACCGTTGTTACGTCATAGGTCTCTAGGTGATAAATGACTTCTTTAAGTGCATCAATACCTTGTTGAACCGTGAAATGAATAGGGTGGTGAACTGTACCAATAGCATCTGCCACTTTTTGAGCTGCCGCAAGATCGGGCGAGCCTTCTAAGCCAATTGAGAAAGAATGCAGCTTTGGCCACCAAGCATCCGATGCATCGTTGTCTTCAATACGTTTTGCGGCAAACTTCTGCGTGATAGCTGAAATGACCGACGAGTCTAAACCGCCAGACAACAACACACCATAAGGTACGTCACACATTAATTGACGTTTCACTGCGGCTTCTAACGCGTCTTTTACTTCACTTGGTTCAGCCGCGTTCTCTTTTACCGCATCAAACGTTTGCCAATCTCGGTGGTAGTAGGGGCGTAAACTGCCTTCTTTAGAATACAAATAATGACCAGGAGGAAATTCTTCAATTTGCGTACAAATAGGCGTTAACGCTTTCATCTCACTTGCAACGTAGAAGTTGCCATGCTGGTCGCGACCCGTGTAAAGCGGGATGATCCCGATATGGTCTCGGCCGATTAAATAGGCATCTTGCTCTTCATCATACAAACAGAATGCAAAAATACCGTTCAGATCATCTAAAAATTCAGGACCTTTTTGTTTATAAAGCGCCAAAATCACTTCACAGTCAGATTCTGTTTGAAAGTCAAAATCGACTTCTAAATTTTTAGCTAACTCTTTATGGTTATAAATCTCGCCGTTAACGGCCAAAATATGCGTTTTCTCTGGGTTATAAAGGGGTTGGGCACCGCTAGAAACCCCTACAATTGCCAAACGCTCGTGTACCAATATGGCTTTATCGGACGCGTAAACACCAGACCAATCAGGTCCTCTGTGACGCAGTAGTTTAGACATTTCAATCGCTTGAGAGCGAAGCTGTGTGGGATCGGACTTAAGTTCCAATACGCCAAAAATTGAACACATAAAATACCTCATTCCTGTGTTGATGATTTATTGTTTTGCTTGCCAATACATTCCGCTTTTTTAAAGATACAAAGTATTAACTTAGAGATAGATTTATCAGAATTAATCTCATAAGTCACATACAAAAGCGCATTTTAGGTTAAAGCATTCAGTGATTTTACGGTGCAAGTTTGGTATAAAATTGCACCAACGAGGTGCAATATGGTGTGTGTTTATGTGAGTCTTCGCACTTTGGCTTAAAAGACTCGAGCTAAACTGTTCAAAAACAGAGTCGTTTCGCACTGTATTGGTGCATTAGGGGCAGATACTCAAATGAAAAATTACAGTATAAAAACTGTAAAAGCAGCTAGATGCTGCTTTTGTTCGTGATACTTTCTTTTGACTTGTGAGCTTTTATTATTCAGGCCTAACTTCTTTTGGAAATTGATCACCACCGCTACCACCATTGATTTGCTTTAAAAGACTCGGCGAAGTGATTACTTTTTTAGTTGCAGGTGTTGTCTGTGTCATTCTATTTTTCCTTAATGAGATTTGAACAATTAAACATTTTATATAAATTCAATGGGTTGTACCAGCGGCAACCTTTATATCTTGTTTTTCTTGAAGTGCGCTCGTGATTAAAACTTTTAATCCACTCACCATAGTTTCTAGGCTCATACTCGGTGCGCTTGCATGATTAACAGCTTGTGATGGCAGATAAGGGATATGAACAAATCCCCCTTTAATGTGTGTATCATGTTGGTTAATTAAGTGCATTAAGCCATACATCACATGGTTGCATACGTAAGTACCTGCGGTGTTTGAAATAGCAGCCGGGATTTGCGCCTGATGTAGTGCAACTAACAGTCTTTTTATCGGCAAATTTGTGAAATAGGCAGCTGGAGCACCCGCGATCACCGGCGTGTCAATTGGCTGCTTGCCCGCATTGTCTTCAATTCTCGCATCATTAATATTGATAGCAACACGTTCAATAGAAAGCTCGGAGCGGCCCCCCGCTTGACCAATACATAAAACAAGCTGCGGTGCATATTTATCAATCGCGAGATGAAGTTCGCGCAGTGAGGTATTAAATTCGCATGGCAGCTCTTTGGTATGTACCACACAGCCGCCGATATATTCGCCCTCCAATTGCGACACAGCTTGCCAAGAAGGATTGATTTGCTCGCCACCAAATGGGGCAAAGCCAGTGAGTAAAATGCTGGGTTTTTGCGCTTTAGTCATTAAAGACAACTCCGTACATAAGCAGAATATTGATTGCCAACAAGGTCAATGCTGTCGGTATTTGTACTTTTATCACTTGGTATTTATCTTTTAAATCAAGCAACGCTGCTGGAACAATATTAAAGTTTGCAGCCATCGGGGTCATAAGCGTACCGCAGTAGCCCGAATACATGCCAATGGCGACCAGTGGTGCAGGGGACGCGCCATGCCCTTGAATAAGAAACGGGACAGCAACACCTGCGGTCATGACTGGAAACGCGGCAAAAGCATTCCCCATAACCATAGTAAACAGCGCCATACCTGTACAATATAGTACCACCAACATAAATCGGTTATCGGGTGAGATAAATATAGTAACAAGGTCTTGAATTGCAGTCCCAGTTTGCGCCACGATAAACACACCACCTAGCATAGCGAGCATTTGCGGTAAAATGGCCGCCCAACCGATAGAATCAACTAAGCGGCGCGACTCACCTAGCGCAAGTAAAGGGTTGCCAGTGGTGATTTTCCAACCGACCAAAAGGGCCGTTGCGCACGCAAGCGTTAACGATGCCAAGGTGATATAAGATTGGTCGAATAGATACACGCTACCAATATGAATATCTTTAAGAATAATGGCACATACAACGGTGACAATGGGGATGAGCACGGCGGGTACAAACAGCTTGTTACCAAACTTTTTCGCGTTTTGCTCTAGCTCTTCTAATGACGGCTTATGATAACTACCCATGGATACTTTGCCCAAGCCCGCGAGTAAGGCAATCAGCAACACGCTGCAACCAACCCATCGGTATGTCAAAGACTCTCCGACTAGCTTTATAGATAAATCGCCAAACAAAAACACATTCCCAAATAGGAACCAAAATAGAGCTGTAGTCCATTTTTTTGGATGGTCGGGATCTTGAATGGTTTTTACGACTAAAAACATCACAATAAACCCGAGAATAAGGTAAATGTTATTGATTGATATAATCGATGTTGACTCAACAGAGGTGTTTACTGGTGTGCTCATGATACTTCCTCACTCGCATGTGCTCGCTCAAATACTTTAGCTTTGTCGATTGCTCGAGTGATTTTAGCTTCTAACCGGGCCAGCCTGAATAAGTGGACGATTAAAGCCGCAATGGCAGTTGGAATAGCCCATAGGCCAATATAAAGGGGTTCAATACCTGCGATGCCATTTTCTCGCAAGAATGCGTCCATGAGTAGCACGGCGCCAAAAGCGATGAAAATGTCTTCACCAAAGAACACCGCAATGTTGTCACAAGCAGCGGCATGGGCGCTGATCATATCTTGAACATGCTTGGGTAATTCACCGTGCTTGTTACTCGCAGCGCCCAGTGCCATAGGAGCGAGGAGTGGTCTAACCGTTTGCGGCTGACCCGCTAGATTGATCAATCCAAGGGCCGCAGAGCACTCCCTAACAACAAAGTACACAGCGAGTATTCTTGCTGTAGTGGCTGATTTTATTGTCGCAACCCACGCAGTCGCGCGCTGTTGAAGACCAAAGCGCTCTAATAATGCGATGACCGGTAAAATGAGTAAAAAGCTTGCAAGTTGGCGTGAGTTCATAAATTTCTCACCAAAAGTTTCCAACAATGCCAGTAGCTCGATATCGACTGCCCATCCAGTCACCAGTCCTGCAACACACACAACCAATAACGGGTTAAAGCGTAAGGCAAAACCAAATACCACAATGACAATACCTATCAGTGGCAGTAGGTTGAGTTCATTCATGTTATTACTCTAATTATTATTATTTTTGGCTAAGTTAAACTGAGCTAAATGAGCACTTAATTTATCACTGGCTTTATGAGCTTGCTCAAGCGTACATTCAACAAAGTTACATTGTTGATTTGCACCAAGCTGGCTAAACATACGTAGATCTGCGTCAATTACGGTCGCGATAATGGGGTAACCTCCCGTAGTTTGGCAGTCATTGAGTAATACGATTGGCTCACCATTGGGTGGCAATTGTATAACGCCCGGGTGTACCGCTTGCGTTGGTATACTGACTTGATGCGCAAGTTCGTTATTACCTAAAAGTCGGGCACCCATTCTATTACTCGCGTCGCTTATAACCCAAGTTTGAGTAATAAAGCGCTCAAATACGTCTGAAGCTAGCTTATCACAATGTGGTCCTTTAAGTACTCGTACCTGTTTCGTGTATTTCGGTTGCATTACACCAAGGTGAGCGAGCGCTTTGGCGCTAGTTGTATAATTTACACAGTCGCCATTTTTTAATGCGTGACCATGAAGGCCACCAAAATTGGCTTGGAGATCGGTTGAACATGAGGCCAGTGTTGGCTCGAGGCTGAAGCCCCCTTGAACGGTAAAATATGCTCGCTGAGCATGCGCACTGCTGGCGAAAGTGAGCTTATCTCCAGCGCATGCGTGATAACGCCAGCCGGGGTAAATGGCTTTGCCAGCCAACTTTGCTTTAAGGTCACCACCGGTTAAGGCAAAGTTACATGGCTGCGTAAATTCAAACTCTGCCATCCCGATGGTGACTTCAATGACTGCATTATGTGTTTTATTGTCGAGTAAAAAGTTTGCTAAGCAGACAGCAAAAGGGTCTAAGGCACCGCTGCGACCAACACCAAAATGACGGTAGCCAAATCGACCAATGTCTTGAATACTGCACATAACACCGCTTTTGATAACTTTTAACATATCCCCTCCTTAGTTGGGATAAATTTAATTTCATCGCCCGGCGCAAACAAGCTTGGAGGATTTTTCGTTGCATCAAATAAGGGAGTTGAGCAATGCGCGATTAAGTGCCAGCCACCAGGTGAACAACTTGGGTAAATCGCACTAAGGTCTTCGGCGATCGCCACCGAACCTTTGGGTACCTGCTTACGCGGCGTAGATTTTCTCGGTAACTGTAGAGCTTGTGGTAGTGTGCCTAGATAAGCAAACCCAGGTAAAAATCCCAAAAATTCAACTTGATAAGTACAATCACTGTGTAGCTCAACAACTTGTTTTGATGTTATTCCTAATTTAAGAGCAACATCCTCTAAATCAGGTCCAAATTTGCCACCATAGGTGACATCGATAGCATGCCTGGTTTGACTTAATGCAACCTCAGCAGCTTCTTCCCACAGCAGCATTGCTTTTTTAAGCCAGTATCGATATTGATTAGGATCTGCTAAATACGCAGTCACAGAAGATTTTGCAGGCACAACATCTATGAAAGCCCTAGTATGTTGCAAACTGACTGTTAGAGCGAATAGCCGGCGTTGTTCACTAGGAGAGGGGTTGTCGGTTTGCAAAGCCACGACAATGGCTGTCTCACCTAACAGGTAACTGTATGCATCCATCATAACGATTTTCTTTTTTATTATCTTGCACCTAGTATAGCTAATCAATGAGGGGGGAATGCAAGAGATATAAAAAAGCCACGCTAAGCATGGCTAAATTATTAGGGGGTATTGATCTTTTGCTATGCGTTTTTGCAGCGATCATTCGGGTATTTGTGTCAGGCAGAGCCTGCACCGCATAGTCAATGACCGAATGGCGCTGCGCAAAGGTTTTCATTTTGGCGTCATACGCTACTTACATAGGTCACTAAGGTCATAGCACGCTGTATTACATAAAGCCTTTGATTTGAACAAAAACCACACCTCAAAGATTTACACGCCTTAGTTTTTATCCAACAACCACTCGCTTAATAAACGCACACCATAACCTGTGCCTCCTGTAGCAAGTTCTCCTTTTGGTAACTCGTTCAAGGCATTACCGGCAATATCAATGTGTACCCAACGAGTGTCACCCGCAAAATGTTGTAAAAATGCAGCCGCAGTTGTTGCGCCAGGGCCCTCGTATGCCACATTGGTAATGTCAGCGATATTCGACTTCAGTAGGTCTTTATAGCCAAGTGGTAAACGCCATACCTGCTCGTTGACTTGTTTACCAGCAAGTGTCAACTCTTTGATTAGATGTTCATCGTCAGAGAAAATGGCGCTGTATCGATTCCCAACTGCGCGTATTTTTGAACCAGTGAGAGTTGCAACGTCAATCATAACCTCAGGTTTGAAGTGCTCTCTTGCATACCACATCGCATCACTAAGTACTAAGCGGCCCTCTGCATCGGTATTAAGTACCTCAACACTGATGCCTTCTGCTGTACGCAGAACATCACCGGGCGCAATAGCATTTTCAGATACCATATTAGCAGCCATCCCCATGACAGCAACAACGTTGACATCAGCTTTGCTTAGCGCCATAGCCTTAACCGTCCCAAGTACAGCAGCGGCACCAGCCATATCTGACTTCATACGTGCAATTGATTTACCTGTTTTAATGCTGTAGCCACCTGAATCGAATGTGATCCCTTTACCCACTAGAGCGATTGGTGTGTCGTTGTTACCTTCATAATGTGCAACGACTAAGCGAGCGCCTTCTTTACTACCACGACCAACGCCTTCAAGCGCGCCCATACCCAGTGCTTTGATTTGCTCCGGCTCTAGTATTGTAACTTTCACACCATATTGCTCAAGCGATTTTGCGGCTTTGGCAAAATCGACAGGCGTCATTTCCGTGGCCACTTCCGATGTTAAATCTCGTGCTAGAAATACGCCCTGTTGAATATGTTCCAGCGTTTTGTATGTTTTACTTGTACTTTGCGCACTCGCAACTTTAACTGAATAATTCAGCTCGGTTGAGCTCGATTCTTGTTTTTTATAAACGTCAAATTCATGGTCACGTAGGTTAGCGCCATGAGCAAACTGTGCTGCAAGTTCACTGTTATCGATCTGACCTTGAACGTTTTCAAATGCGATTGTAACTTGGCTTGCTTTAATACTTTCTAAGTGAGCATGAATATTACCGCCTAGTTCAGCCATTTTGGCTGAGTTTAATTCATCTTTATCACCTAAGCCGACAACAACAATACGCTCGTAATCGCTGTCTACAGGCGCAAGTAGTTCGACATGCGTGCCATACTTAGCATCAAACTGAGCACTCTTAAGGGCTTTACTTAATTGCTTACGCGTATCTCTATCTAGGAACTTAAATTGCTCATTACTCTTTTGTGCTTTAAAGAGCAATAGAGTGTCACCTTGAACTAATTTTGATGTGAATTGAAACTCAGCGGCGTTTACGCTCGTTGCACTTAGAGCTACAAATGAAAGCGTTGCGCACTGTATTAGTTTTTTCATAACTGCGTCCTATGATCATATTTGTAGATGCGTTTTACCCTAAAATGGCGGTATTGATAACAATAACTCGGCGAAGTGCCGAATATAGTCGTCCAGTTAAAAGTTGAAATTTGTTTTAAAGGTTCTTGGTCTACTGCTAAATACAATGAATTAAACTTAAACGGAGCAGTTGAATGTCAGATATGTATAAATGTTTGGTGTTATTGATAGGCTTTGTACTCGCATCTTGGGCATTTGCACAAACCGAATCAACGGATAAGCTTGATCAAGCGAGCGTACATGTTAAAACACTGGTTTTGGGTTCAGGATGTTTCTGGGGCGCAGAAAAACGCTACGAGCAAATGACTGGCGTGCTAGATGCTGTGTCAGGCTATGCGGATGGAAAAGGCTTTGCAGCGAGTTATAAAGAGATAACAAAACGTAGCAGGCGCTTTGATGAAAATAATTATGCGGAAGTGGTTAAAGTAACATACAACGCTAATGTGATTAGCACGGAGCAACTATTAAAAAGTTATTTTGAGAGCCATGACCCAACACAAAAAAATAGGCAAGGCAATGATGTGGGGACTCAGTATCGCTCGACCATTTTGTTCACTGAAGAAGCGCAAAGATCTTTAGCGTATAGACTAAAAAATGCGTATCAGGCTAAGTTGTCTGATGCCGGGTTTGGTGAAATCAAAACGAAAATAAAAAAGCTGGATGTGTTTTATCCTGCAGAAACGTATCACCAAGACTATTTGGTAAAAAACCCCAATGGCTACTGCCCAGATCATTCAACAGGTGTGGAATTTAGTGAGCAAACAGGTGATATACAACCGCAAGCGTCGAGCAACAAAGCACTACTTGCAGGTAAACACATCGTTATTTTGGACGCAAAAGGATATTGTCCATATTGTGAAAAATTCAAAAAGACAGTTATAAACGACTATCAAGGCACTATTGCGCTTCATTTCAGACATGCAGACCAACTGCAATCACTCGATATAAAAACACCAACTTGGGCTACACCGACCATTATTTTCATAGAGGATGGCAAAGAGGTATATGCACATCAAGGCTTTATGAACAAAGCAACGTTTTACAAAGCGCTTGGTGCGTTTAAGTTGGGCGACTCAGAAGCGTTTCGCGTGGCCTTTAACAGCGCGACCGATGCGCCATTTTGTAAGCAGTACGATTTGTTCAAAAAAACAGGTGAGGGGCTCTTTATTGACAAGCTCAGTGGCGCCCCATTGTTTGATACAAAAGACAGGTTTAACTCTGGCACGGGTTGGCTGTCATTTAAGCATCCGGTGAAGGGAAGTGTGACTTATCATCAAGACAATAGCCATGGTATGCGTCGCACCGAAATTCGCTCGAAATCAAGTGGAATACACCTTGGCCATGTATTCGAGAACGAAGGGCCTGGAGGTGCTGATCGATATTGTATCAATGCAACCGTATTGGAGTTTGTCGCTCGATAAATAAAAAAAACCCCTCGTTAGAGGGGTTTTGGGTAACTCAGCGCCAATGGCACTGGGAATGAGGTCGGTACATTGTGTTAGGCAAATTGCATTTCAGGGATATCGCCGTCGACGATTAGCTTACCTGCTGTTTTGCTTATGATTTCATCAACACTAACACCCGGCGCGCGTTCTAGCAAATGGAATGCGCCGTCTTTTACTTCTAACACGGCTAGGTCAGTTACAATTTTCTTAACACAATTCACACCCGTTAGTGGCAAAGTACATGCTTCTAACAGCTTCGAATCGCCGTGTTTGCTAGCATGGGTCATTGTAACGATAATGTTTTGTGCGCCGGCTACTAAATCCATTGCACCACCCATGCCTTTGATTAATTTTTTCGGGATCATCCAAGAGGCAATATTACCTTGTTGATCCACTTCAAATGCACCTAGAACCGTCAAGTCTACATGACCACCCCTGATCATGGCAAAGCTATCGGCACTATTAAAAATGGCCGCACCTGTTGCAGCTGTCACGGTTTCTTTACCCGCGTTGATCATATCGGCGTCAACTTGGTCTTCAGTTGGGTACGGTCCCATACCTAATAAACCGTTTTCAGATTGCAGCATAACTTCAATACCGTCAGGTACATAGTTAGCAACCAAAGTTGGAATACCAATTCCCAGATTAACGTAATAACCGTCTTGTAGCTCTTGAGCTACGCGCATTGCAACTTGTTCACGTGATAAAGCCATGGTGTTCTCCTTATTTACGCGTAGTTACACGCTCGATGCGTTTTTCAAAGTTACCTTTAATAACGCGGTTAACGTAAATGCCCGGGGTATGAATTTCGCTTGGCTCTAATTCACCTGGCTCGACAATTTCTTCAACTTCAGCCACTGTGATTTTACCCGCAGTTGCTGCCATCGGGTTGAAGTTCATTGCAGTGTGGCGAAATACAAGGTTGCCGTAGCGGTCAGCTTTCCACGCTTTAACAATGGCAAACTCGCCAGTAATTGATTCTTCTAAAATATAAGGGCGACCATCGAATTCTTTAACTTCTTTACCTTCAGCTACAGGCGTACCGTAGCCCGTTGCCGTGTAAAATGCAGGAATGCCCGCACCACCTGCACGCATTTTTTCAGCAAGTGTGCCTTGTGGGGTAAGTTCAACATCAATGATGCCATCTAGTAGTTGCTGTTCAAATAAAGCATTTTCACCAACGTAAGACGCAATGATTTTTTTAATTTGGCGATCGTGTAACAAGATACCAAGACCAAAATCGTCAACACCACAGTTGTTTGATACAACTGTTAATTCTTTTGTTTGTTTACGCTTAATTTCGTTGATCAAGCCCTCTGGGATACCACATAACCCGAAGCCGCCTGCAATGATGGTGTCGCCATCTTTCAATCCATCCATCGCTTGCGCGTAGCTTGTAACAACTTTATCGAAACCGGCCATGAGCCCACTCCTAAAGATTATTTATTGTTCAATATGCACGAAACTACAATGCATATAAATTATGTATGCTTTTTAATCGCACTTCGCTTTTAAAGCCAAAGAGACCTTACTTACTGGGGGTTTATTGAGCGCCTCGCAAATTGCCCAACCAGCTTTGGCTAGTCTTTCTAAATCAATTTGGGGGTCAATGCCAAGTCCTTGCAATAAGTAAACGACATCTTCTGTGGCAACATTTCCTGACGCGCCCTTGGCATAGGGACAACCACCCAGTCCAGCAACGGCACTATCGACCGTTGAAATGCCCATTTCTAGTGCTTTGCTGATGTTTGCGAGTGCTTGGCCATAAGTGTCATGAAAGTGCACCGCAAGCTTGTCAGCGCTGATATGTTGCAATAATACGTTAAGCAATCGCTCGACCTTATTGGGGGTGCCGACACCTATCGTGTCACCTAAGCTTACTTCGTAACAACCAAGAGCCAACAATTGTTTACACACATCAAGAACCATTTCTGGTTCGACCTCTTCTTGGTAAGGGCAGCCTAAAACACAGCTGACATAGCCGCGCACTTTTACACCATTGGTACGCGCCAACTCTATGACTGGTTTGAAGCGCTCAATACTTTCATTGATTGAACAATTGATGTTTTTTTGAGTAAACGCTTCGCTTGCGGCAGTAAAAATCGCGAACTCTTTTATGCCGACTTCAAGAGCTGCGTGTGCGCCTTTAAGGTTAGGTGTCAACGCACTTAGGTTTACGTCTTTACTTACCTTAATATTGTTGATCACGTCACTCGAGTCGGCCATTTGTGGCACCCACTTAGGTGACACAAAGGCACCGGCTTCAATATCTTTTAGGCCTGCCTCGGCAAGTGCATTGATAAGCGATACTTTTTGTTCCGTGGTCACGCTGGCTTCATTTTGTAAGCCATCACGTGCGCCCACTTCGACAATACGTACTTTTTTTGGGTATGACATTTATGCCTCCAAAGGCTCTACGATGGCAAGCATGTCACCGTGGCTTACCAATTCGCCTTCACCAAAACAGTAGCTGGTCAACGTGCCGTCAAATGGGGCGTTGAGGGTGTATTCCATCTTCATCGCTTCAATGACAACAACAGCGTCGCCTTTACTTACTTGTGTGTTTAGCGCTTGTAAGTGTTTGACAACCGTACCATTGAGCGGTGCTGCAAGCGGAGCCGCCTCGTGTTCATGCTCACTGATGTAATGCTTAGATTTAAGATCAAAGCTGTGCGCATACGCTTGATACATCACCGTAATTGACTCTTCATTACAAAGCACATTTGCGATGTACTTGCTGCCATTGATGGTTGCAGTAAGTTCAGTGCCCGTAAGGTCAGCGGTTAGCATAAATTGCTTGTTGTTTAATTCTACATTTATTGAGTCACTGGTAAGTTTGGCGAGTACAGGCTCGTCGATAAAAGGTACCTCAACGGTCGCAATTTGATTGAGTCTAAAACCAAGCGCAGTTTGCCAAGGTGTTGCGCCAGTTGGTTTGTTTGCAATGTAGGCTGCAATGGCGAGCAATTTCATTTGCTCAAGCGGCATAGGCTGTTGAGTTAGCGTCTCGGTTTGGCTATCAATAAAGTGGGTATCCGGCGCGCCCGCTGTAAAAGTAGGGTGGCCTGATAAGTGATGTAAAAATGCAATGTTGCTTTTTACGCCAGCTAAATGCACTTCTTCTAACGCATGGTGTAACTTAAGCAGGGCCGTTTCCCTGTCTGGTCCATGAACAATCAACTTTGCTATCATGGGATCATAGAAAGAGCTGATCTCGGCGCCTGTTTGTACACCGGTATCGATACGCACGCCGGTATTCTCTTGCGGAAAAGACAAGTGCGTTAATTCGCCAGAGAAAGGCATGAAGTTTTCACGCGGATCTTCAGCGTAAATACGTGCTTCGAAACTGTGGCCTGTTAGACTTACTTGCTCTTGAGTCAGTGGAAGTGTTTGACTGTTGGCAACACGAATTTGCCATTCAACCAGATCCAAACCTGTAACCATCTCTGTAACGGGGTGTTCTACTTGTAGACGCGTGTTCATTTCCATGAAGAAGAACTCGTCACCACAAAGTAAAAACTCCACGGTACCCGCTCCGCGATAATTGATGGCTTGAGCACAGCGTACCGCTGCTTCACCCATTTCTTTACGTAGCTTGTCAGATAAACCAGGTGCTGGCGCTTCTTCGATGACTTTTTGGTGACGACGTTGTAATGAACAGTCTCGGTCGCCTAAATAAACGCAATTGCCGTGGTTGTCAGCAAATACTTGCACTTCGACGTGACGCGGTGTATCAACGTAACGCTCTAACAAGACAAGGTCGTTACCAAACCCAGCCAGTGCTTCACGCTTTGCACCATCAAGCGAGGCTAAAAATTCAGAACTTTGTCGAACCACACGCATGCCTTTACCACCGCCACCAAAGGCGGCTTTGATTAGCACAGGGTAGCCAATTTTTTCGGCTTCTGCGGCTAAAAAGTCGCTGTCTTGATTTTGACCGTAGTAACCAGGCACAAGTGGTACGTTCGCTTGTGCCATAATTTCTTTGGCACGGGTTTTTGATCCCATCGCTTCAATTGAGCTGGCGAGTGGGCCGATAAATACAATGCCGGCTTTTTCGAGCGCTTGCGCAAAGGTATTATTTTCAGATAAAAAGCCGTAGCCGGGGTGAACACAGTCGGCACCGGATAGTTTGGCCACTTCAAGTATTTTATCAGCCACTAAGTAAGAGTCTTTACTGGGAGCTGGACCAATATGATAGGCTTCATCGGCTTGCTGTGCGTGTAATGCATTTGCATCGGCATCAGAGTAAACAGCAACGGTTTTTAAACCTAAGCGCTTAGCGGTTTTCATCACGCGGCAGGCGATTTCGCCACGGTTTGCAATGAGGATTTTCTTCAACATGTTTGATCCCTTATTGTTTAGCCGCGTGTTGCCACTTTGGCGCACGCTTTTCAAAAAAGGCGCTCAAGCCTTCTTGTCCCTCTGGGCTGACGCGAATTTCAGCGATACGTTTTGCTGTGTGGGCAATGAGTTCGTCATTGATATCTTGGCCTGCGACCTCGCTTATGAGTGATTTTGCTGACTGAACAGCTGTCGGGCCATTGTTGAGCAGTGTTTCAATAAAGTACTGCTCGCTTTGCTCTAGGTCATCGCTCACTTCATGAATTAAACCCAAAGAGAGGGCTTGTTCAGCTTTGAACACTTCAGCAGTCAAGAAATAACGGCGGGCTTGGCGTTCACCAATGGCTTTAATCACATAGGGGCTGATCACTGCAGGGATAAGGCCCAGCTTAACTTCGCTTAAGCAAAATTTGGCATCTGGTGTAGCAACAGCAATATCGCAACATGCAATTAAGCCAAGTGCACCTCCAAACGCTGCTCCTTGCACTAAACATAAAGTTGGATGTGGAGACGTTGCTAGCACTGACATCAATTTGGCAAGCTGCGCAGAGTCTGCCACATTTTCTTCGTAATTATTATCTGCCATTGACTTCATCCAACCCAAATCGGCGCCGGCTGAAAAGTGTTTGCCTTGGGTTTTCAGTACGAGCCCACGGATCTCAAGGCTATTGGCATGTTCAATACACTGAATGAGTTCAGCAATGACGGCATCATCAAAAGCGTTATGTTTTTCGGGGCGACTTAACTCTAAAATCGCCACTTTTGTTTTTGTTATCGTTAAAGTGACCGACATAGTCTGCTCCTATTACATTCTGAAAATGCCAAACTTAGATTCTTTACTCGGCGCGTTTGCAGCCGCTTCAAGTGCTAAGCCTAGAACGGTACGTGTATCGGCAGGGTCAATAATGCCATCATCCCAAAGACGGGCACTGGCGTAATAAGGATGACCTTGTTTCTCGTACTGCTCAATGATTGGTTTTTTGAATGTGGCAACTTCTTCGTCACTCATGCTTTCGCCTTTACGAGCTAAACCATCTTGACGTACTTGCGTGAGTACACCAGCAGCTTGCTCACCACCCATTACTGAGATACGTGCGTTTGGCCACATCCACATCATAGTTGGCTCATATGCGCGGCCACACATGCCGTAGTTACCCGCACCGTAAGAACCACCAATGAGTACCGTAAACTTAGGTACGTCGGCACACGATACCGCAGTTACCATTTTCGCACCGTGTTTGGCGATACCTTCTGCTTCGTATTTTTGGCCAACCATAAAGCCTGTGATATTTTGTAAGAACAGCAGTGGAATATCACGCTGTGCACATAGCTGAATAAAGTGGGCACCTTTTTGTGCTGACTCTGAGAATAAAATACCGTTGTTAGCCACAATGCCTACTGGATGACCATAAATTTCAGCAAAGCCAGTCACCAGTGTTTCACCAAAGTAGCGCTTAAATTCATCAAATTGCGAATCGTCTACAATACGCGCGATCACTTCGCGCACATCAAACGGTTTTTTAAGATCGGTACCAACGATGCCGTATATCTCACGAATATCGTAACGCGGCGGTTGAACGTCTTTTAAAATTGGGCGAGTAGGGCGCTGATGATTAATACGAGCAATACACTGACGAGCGATTGAAAGTGCATGTTCGTCATTTTCGGCATAGTGGTCAGCCACTCCAGAGGTTTTACAGTGTACGTCTGCACCGCCTAACTCTTCCGCACTTACTTCTTCACCCGTTGCCGCTTTTACGAGCGGTGGGCCTGCGAGGAAAATAGTTCCTTGCTCTTTAACGATGATACTTTCGTCAGCCATGGCTGGCACATATGCGCCCCCAGCGGTACATAAGCCCATCACCACCGCGATTTGTGGAATGCCTTTGGCCGACATACGCGCTTGGTTATAAAAAATACGGCCAAAGTGCAGTTTGTCTGGAAAAACCTCGTCTTGCTCTGGCAGGTTTGCACCGCCCGAATCGACTAAGTAAATACAAGGTAAGTGACAACGTTCAGCAATTTCTTGTGCACGAAGGTGTTTTTTTACCGTTAACGGGAAATAAGTACCGCCTTTTACGGTGGCATCGTTACCCACAATCATACATTCAACGCCTTGCACGCGGCCAATGCCCGCAACCACGCCAGCACAGGGAATATCTTGCTCATATACGCCAAACGCAGCGAATTGTGAGATCTCTAAAAATGGTGAACCTTCATCCAGTAAGGTATTTATACGGTCTCGAACAAATAGTTTTCCGCGGCTTTGATGACGGGCGATAAGCGCTTCACCGCCACCTTGAGATAATGTTGCGACTTTGTCGTTTAAATCCGCAACCAGCGAAGCCATTGCTTCGCTGTTTGCTTTAAACTGACTGTCGTGAGGGTTAACCGAAGAGTTAAGTACAGTCATGTTTCAATCCTTAGCGGCTTTCAGTGAAAAGCTCTCGTCCAATTAACATACGGCGAATTTCAGATGTACCAGCGCCAATTTCGTAAAGCTTGGCATCACGCAATAAACGGCCTGTTGCGTACTCGTTGATATAGCCGTTACCACCGAGAATTTGAATCGCATCTAGGGCCATTTTGGTTGCAAGCTCAGCGGCATAAAGAATTGCACCAGCAGCATCTTTGCGGGTTGTTTCGCCGCGGTCACACGCTTTTGCTACCGTGTAAACATATGAGCGGGCTGCATTCATCTGTGTGTACATGTCTGCTATTTTGCTTTGGATAAGTTGGAACTCACCAATTGACTGATTGAATTGCTTACGTTCGTGTATGTAAGGTACAACAATGTCCATACAAGCTTGCATAATACCAAGAGGACCCGCTGCTAGTACTACACGCTCATAGTCAAGGCCACTCATTAGCACTTTAACGCCTTCGTTTAAGTTACCAAGAATGTTTTCTTCTGGGACTTCACAGTTTTCAAATACTAATTCACAGGTATTTGAACCACGCATACCCAGTTTGTCTAGTTTTTGTGCTGTGGAAAAACCAGGGAAATCTTTTTCCACGATAAACGCGGTGATACCTTTAGAACCGGCTTGTAAGTCAGTTTTTGCATAAATCACTAACACGTCCGCATCAGGGCCGTTTGTGATCCACATTTTGTTTCCGTTCAATATGTACTTATCGCCTTTTTTCTCGGCTTTTAGTTTCATTGAAACCACGTCAGAACCTGCATTTGGCTCGCTCATCGCCAGTGCACCAACATGCTCACCACTGATCAACTTGGGTAGATATTTGCGTTTTTGCTTTTCATTACCATTACGGTTAATTTGGTTAACACATAAGTTTGAATGTGCACCATAGCTTAGACCAATCGATGCGCTTGCGCGGCTGATCTCTTCCATTGCGATGACATGCTCTAGGTAACCCATACCTGCACCACCAAATTCTTCTGGTACAGTAATACCTAACAAGCCCATATCTCCAAATTGTGGCCATAGGTGATTAGGGAAGCTATTTTCATGATCGGTTTTTTCAGCAATCGGGGCAATTTCAGCACTTGCAAAGCTGTTAACATGATCACGGATCATGTCTGCGGTTTCACCAAGGCCAAAATTCATTTCTTTGTATAATGATACGGTGCTCATATAGCTGCATCCTGTGAAAGGTTATTCTTCTAAATTCTTTAAAGTGTCAAGACAGCGGCGCTCTGCGGTCACCAGCTCCATTAACACCACTTTAATGTCATCCATTTGCTGGCTTAAATCGGCCTTTTTCTCTTCGATCAGCTGCAACATGGTAGTTAATTGTTTCGCGCTTGATTTATCTGCATCGTAAAGTTCAAACAAGCGACCAGTTTCAGCCAATGTGAAGCCCAAACGCTTGCCTCTTAAGATTAGTTTGAGGCGAACTTTGTCACGCTTTGAATAAATTCTGGTTTGTCCATGACGCTCGGGAGATAGCAAGCCCTGATCTTCATAAAAGCGTATACTGCGCGTTGTAATATCAAATTCTTTCGCTAAATCGCTGATTGAGTAGGTTTCTTCGTTTTGGTTATCTTGCATGATGATTTTACACATTGACTTAAGTACTGATTGATTCAATATAAGTGAAGTTTACGTAAAGGTAAAGCGAAGCATGAAAATGATACTTTAGTCGTAGCTGTGAATTATGGGGTATTTTTGCTCTAACCGATAATTTACGCGGTTTGGCAAGCAAAATGTGCAACTTATGTTTACAGAATCACTCAACGCAGTTTGCTTGATTTTAGATTTACGTTGGCGTAAACGTAAATATTATGTATGCTCAATTTAATAAATAAATCATTTAGAGAAGCGCGTTTTTTGAGCGCTTTTAAATAGGAGTTAGAAATGAGTAATGATGCTGTTGTCATTGTAGCCGCAAAACGTACCCCGATGGGTGGCTTTATGGGCGCTTTATCAGACGCCAGTGGTACTGATTTAGGTGCAACCGCGATAAAGAGCGTTATGGCTGAAACGGGTTTAAGCGACGCGTCAATTGACGAAGTGATCATGGGGTGTGTTTTACCTGCAGGACTAGGTCAAGCACCAGCACGTCAAGCAATGCTGCATGCAGGTTTAGCGCGTTCAACTGGCGCGACAACTATTAACAAAGTATGTGGCTCAGGCTTAAAAGCAGCCATGCTGGCGCACGATTTGATCAAAGCGGGCAGCATTAACTCAGCAATCGCGGGCGGTATGGAAAGCATGACAAATTCTCCATACTTCATTCCAAAAGCACGCGGTGGTATGCGTATGGGGCACGGTGAAATTAAAGATCACATGATGGCCGATGGTTTAGAAGACGCATATGATAACAAAGCTATGGGTTGTTTTGCGCAAGATACGGCAGATCAATACGGCATTACCCGTGAGCAAATGGACGAGTTTGCATTAGGCTCACTTAGCAAGGCAAATGCGGCAATCGAAAACGGCAGCTTTCAAAATGAAATCGCGCCGGTAACAATTAAAACGCGCAAAGGCGACGTTGAAGTAAGCATTGATGAGCAACCGGGTAACGCGCGTCCAGAAAAGATCCCAAGCTTACGCCCTGCGTTTAAAAAAGATGGCACTGTAACAGCCGCGAACTCTTCTTCTATTTCTGATGGTGGTGCTGCACTTATTTTGATGAGCGAGTCTGAAGCGAAACGTCACGGATTAACACCACTGTGTAAAATTGCAGCGCATGCAACGCATTCACAACTACCTTCTGAATTTACACTTGCACCGGTGGGCGCGATGAATACCTTACTTGAGCGTACAGGCTGGAGCAAAGAAGACGTCGATCTTTGGGAGATCAATGAAGCATTTGCCATGGTAACTATGCTCGCCATTAATGAAATGGGCTTAGATAGCACTAAAGTAAACGTTAATGGTGGTGCGTGTGCGCTGGGTCACCCAATTGGTGCGAGCGGCGCACGTATTTTAGTGACGCTTATTCATGCATTACGTAACCGTGGTTTGTCAAAAGGTATCGCATCACTGTGTATTGGTGGTGGTGAGGCTGTGGCACTGGCGGTCGAAGTTTAAAATATATTCACACGGCACCAAAACAAAAGGCAAAACAATTACTACAGCCATTTGGTGCCATGACACATAATCTGGGGAGGAGTGCACGATGCACCAAGTACCTTTATACATCAACGGCGAATTCACACAATCATCATCTGATCAATGGATTGATGTTGTAAACCCTGCAACCCAAGAAGTACTTGCACAAGTACCTTGCGCAACAGAACAAGAAGTTCGCGCTGCCATTGATTCGGCACAAGAGACTTTCAAAACTTGGAAAGAAGTACCAGTAACAGAGCGCTCTCGTATAATGATGCGTTATGCTGCACTACTTAAAGAACACCACGATGAACTGGCTACTATCATCTGTCATGAGTTGGGTAAAACCTTTGAAGATGCTAAAGGTGACGTTTGGCGTGGTATTGAGGTGGTTGAACAAGCAGCCAATGCGCCATCTATGATGATGGGCGAAACGGTTGAAAATGTCGCACGTAGAATTGATACCTATTCTTACATGCAACCACTGGGTGTGTGTGCGGGTATTACACCATTCAATTTCCCGGCGATGATCCCACTTTGGATGTTCCCGATGGCGATTGTGTGCGGTAATACCTTTATTCTCAAACCATCTGAGCAAGACCCACTTACGCCAATGCGTTTAGTTGAGTTGTTCGAAGAAGCTGGCGCACCTAAAGGCGTGTTGCAAGTTATTCACGGCACTAAAGGCCAAGTTGACCAAATTCTTGAAGCACCAGAAATTCGCGCGATTTCATTTGTTGGTTCATGTGGTGTGGGTCAATATATTTACTCAAAAGGCACGCAGCACTTAAAACGTGTACAAGCCTGTGTGGGCGCTAAAAACCATATGGTTATTATGCCAGACTCTAAAAAAGAGCAACTGATCAATAACCTAGTTGGCTCATCCGTGGGTGCTGCTGGTCAACGTTGTATGGGTATTTCAGTAGCTGTGTTTGTTGGTCAATCGAAAGAATGGGTAAACGATTTAAAAGAAGCATTATCAAAAGTGCGCCCAGGCGTTTGGAACGACCCAGAAGCTGCCTATGGCCCACAAACAACGCCGCAAGCCAAAGCACGTATTTTGTCACTGATTGAAAGTGCCAAGCAGCAAGGCGCAACTTGCTTGTTAGATGGCTCTGACTTTACCGTTGAAGGTTACGAGCAAGGTAACTGGGTAGGGCCAACGTTATTCACTGACGTAACAACCGACATGGACCTATACAAAGAAGAGATCTTCGGTCCTGTGTTGGCATGTATGTTTGTAGACACCCTAGAAGAAGCGATTGCGCTTATTAATGCCAGCCCATACGGCAACGGTACTTCGTTGTTTACATCAAGCGGCGCGGCTGCACGTAAATTCCAACATGAAATTGAAGTAGGCCAAGTCGGTATTAACGTACCAATTCCTGTGCCACTGCCATTCTTTTCATTCACAGGTTGGAAAGGTTCATTTTACGGTGACCAACACACCTACGGTAAGCAAGGTGTGCGTTTTTACACAGAAACAAAAACCATTACCTCACGTTGGTTTGAAGACGACATCGCTTCAGGTCCAAACATGAGTATCAACCTGAAGTAATTCAGCGTTTCAAAGAATATTACAATAATTACTTACTAAGCCAGAGTTTCTCTGGCTTAGTCATCAACACAATAAGAGGTCTTTATGGACTTTAATCTAACCGAAGATCAACAGGCATTTGCTGATACCGCGTACCAATTTGCTATGAGCGAACTTGCTCCTAACGCAGCGCTTTGGGACCGTGAACATATATTTCCAAAAGACGTGATTAAAAAAGCGGGTGAACTCGGCTTTTGTGGTTTATACACGCCAGAAGAGGCAGGTGGACTTGGTTTATCGCGTTTAGACTCGAGCATTATTTTTGAACAGCTTTCAATGGGTTGCACGGCTACAACGGCCATGTTAACCATTCACAATATGGCAACTTGGATGATTGCCAGCTTTGGTAGCGATGCAACGAAAGCAAAGTACATCGACCAATTAGTGATGGGAGAGCTACTAGCTTCTTACTGTTTGACTGAGCCAGGTTCAGGTTCAGATGCGGCCTCACTTAAAACCAAAGCGGTGAAAGAGGGCGACGAATACGTATTAAATGGCTCAAAAATGTTTATCTCAGGTGCTGGCGAAACAGACGTTCTAGTGGTGATGGCGCGCACAGGAGAAGAAGGCCCGAAGGGGATCTCAGCATTTGTTGTGCCTGCAAACGCAGCCGGTGTGGTATACGGTAAAGCCGAAGAAAAAATGGGTTGGAATGCCCAGCCTACACGTTTAGTGACACTTGAAAATGTGCGTATTCCTGCGGATAACCTACTTGGGCAAGAAGGTGAGGGCTTTAAATTTGCCATGCAGGGTTTAGATGGTGGTCGTATCAATATTGCAACCTGTTCAATTGGTACAGCACAACAAGCACTTAATACGGCGAAGCAATACATGCAAGAGCGTGAGCAATTTGGTAAACCCCTTGCAGCATTCCAAGCGTTGCAATTCAAGATTGCAGATATGAATACGGAGCTAGTTGCTGCGCGTCAAATGGTGCGTTTAGCGGCATTTAAACTAGACACTAACGATAGCGAAAAAACCACTTACTGTGCCATGGCTAAACGCTTTGCCACTGATGTTGGCTTTAAAGTATGTGACGATGCCCTGCAAATTCATGGTGGTTACGGTTATATCAAAGAATATCCACTAGAACGCCACGTACGTGACGTACGCGTACACCAAATTCTTGAAGGTACCAATGAGATCATGCGTGTGATCATCGCACGCCGTATTTTAGCTGAAGGCGCGGCCAGCGTTTTATAAGGAGAATACCATGAGTGCACAACTAAAACTTGAGAAACTAGGCAATACAGCCGTTATCACCATGAGCAACCCACCTGCGAATACGTGGACTCGCGATACGCTTGTTGGTTTAAAAGAGCTAGTGAATGAGCTAAACGCAGATAAAAACATTTACGCGTTGGTGATCACCGGTGAAGGTGAAAAGTTCTTCTCAGCAGGGGCTGACTTAAATGTATTTGCTAGCGGCGATAAAGGCGTTGCAGCTGATATGTCGCGCGTATTTGGTGAAGCATTTGAAACGCTGAGTGACTTTAGAGGTGTTTCTATCGCTGCGATTAACGGTTTTGCGATGGGGGGAGGCCTTGAAGTAGCGCTTGCGTGTGATATTCGTATAGCAGAATCGCAAGCACAAATGGCACTGCCAGAAGCCAAAGTAGGCCTGTTACCTTGTGCTGGTGGCACGCAAAACTTAGCATGGCTAGTTGGCGAAGGCTGGGCAAAGCGCATGATTTTATGTGGCGAGCGTTTGAAAGCAGATAAAGCGCAACAAATTGGCTTAGTGGAAGAAGTAGTTGAAACTGGCGAAGCCCTCAATGCTGCAATTGCATTGGCTGAAAAAGTCGGTGAGCAAAGCCCTGTAGCAGTTACTGCATGTAAAGCGCTGATCCAAAAAGGTCGCACCGGTACAATTAACAGCGCATTGCCATTAGAGCGTGAGTTATTCGTCACTTTATTTGACACACAAGACCAAAAAGAAGGCGTAAATGCTTTCTTAGAAAAGCGTAAACCAAACTGGGTGAATGGCTAATGGCTAATTTACAGTTACTCAATCAAGCTGACGCCCCAGTGGTATTTGAGTTGGCTCAATGTGCAAACGGGATGCAAATTGCCTTCGCCACACTTAGCGTACCAAAAGCGTTGAATGCGTTGAACCTAGATATGATCCGCTTACTTGCACCACAACTAGATGCTTGGGCGCAAGACGACCAAGTTGCGATGGTGGTACTAAAAGGTGAAGGGGAGAAAGCATTTTGCGCTGGTGGTGACGTTGTAAGTTTGTACAACGCCATGGCAGCGAACGACGGTAATGATTATCTACAAACCTTTTTCGCTGAAGAATATCGCCTAGACTACAAAATTCACACCTACGATAAGCCAATTCTACTTTGGGGTAACGGCATTATTATGGGTGGTGGGCTTGGTTTGATGGCCGGAGCGAGTCATCGCGTGGTGACAGAAACCGCGCGTATTGCGATGCCAGAGATCACCATTGGATTATATCCCGATGTGGGTGGTAGTTACTTCCTTAATAAAATGCCACAAGGCGCAGGTCTGTTTTTAGGCTTAACTGGCGCATCGATTAACGCCAGTGACGCCCGTTATGTTGGCCTTGCGGACCATACTATTGATAGTGACAAATATACAGATCTTGTGAATGAGTTGATTGCCATTAACTGGGGTAAAACAACCAGCTTAAACCATGAAAAGCTAAGCAATGTTTTGTTAACGCTTGATAAAAACTCATCACAACCGCCATTAAGTGAAGTTAAAGCCATTCAAGCACAGCTCAATGAGCTTGATGGTATTGCAGAGCTACAAGCGCAAGTAGACTTTATTTTAGCGTTATCTAGTGACGACAATAAATGGCTAAGTCGTGCGCAAAAGTCGCTTAAACATGGCTCAGCACTGAGTGCGGTGCTGGTAAGCGAACAGCTAAAAGCGGGTAAAAATAAAAGTTTGAAAGAGTGCTTTATGTTTGAACTGGGTATGTCGGTACAAGCTGGAGTTAGCGGCGAGTTTCAAGAAGGTGTGCGTGCGTTATTAATTGATAAAGATGGCCAACCTAACTGGCAGTTTGCATCAGTCAAAGATGTACCAGCAAGTACCATCGCAGCGTTTTTAACGCCAAAGTGGGATGAACAAAGTCATCCCCTGGCGGATATGTAAGGATCGGAACATGGCAAAGATTGGATTTATTGGCCTAGGCAACATGGGCGGCCCGATGGCTAGCAATTTAGTGAAAGCTGGCCACTCAGTGACTGTTTTTGACTTAAGTGAAGAAGCAGTTGCACAGCTTAAATTACAAGGTGCGAACGCAGCAACGAGCGTAGAGCAAGTGTGTGAGGGGGCTGATTATGTGGTGAGCATGCTGCCTGCGGGTAAGCATGTGCGCATGATTTATTGTGGTGAAAACGGCTTAATTAATCACCTTGATAAGTCAACACTGGTGATTGATTGTTCAACGATTGATGCCGAGTCAGCCCAATTCGTGGGTGGCGAACTTGCTAAAGCCGGTATTAGCTTTGTTGATGCACCTGTATCAGGTGGTGTGGCAGGCGCGGCAGCAGGAACACTGACCTTTATTGTGGGCGGCAGTGATGCTGACTTTAACCGTGCTAACGACATATTGACTGACATGGGTAAAAACATTTTCCATGCGGGTAATATTGGTGCAGGGCAAGTTGCTAAAATCTGTAACAATATGCTGTTGAGTATTTTAATGGCTGGAACTAGTGAAGCACTACAAATGGGCATTGATCACGGCTTAGATCCTAAAGTACTGAGTGAGATCATGCTAAATAGCTCGGGCCGAAACTGGACGTTAGAGCTTTATAACCCGTGTCCAAACGTGCAAGAAAACGTGCCAAGCACCAATGGTTATAAGCCAGGCTTTATGGTTGATTTAATGGCGAAAGACTTGGGACTTGCGCAACAAGCTGCACAACAAACCAACTCGGCAACCCCACTGGGTGCAATGGCTAAAAACTTATACAACTTGATGCAAAATCAAGGCAAAGGCGCAGAAGACTTTAGCGCAATTTTTAAATTATATAGTGAAAAGTAAGATCTATGGATATTAACAATAAAACCGTAGTGGTTACCGGTGGTGCGCAAGGCTTAGGCTTTGCAATGGCAACCGAAATGGCTAAATTAGGCGCAAATTTAGCGCTGATTGATATGCAAGAAGACGTACTTGCAACGGCCCAGTCTGAGCTTAGCAAGCTGGGTGTAAAAGTGGGAACCTATGTAGCAAACGTCAGTGTTGAAAGTGAAGTTGAAGCGGTATTCAACTCAATTCAAGCTGACTTTGGTGGCATTACCGTACTCATTAACAATGCAGGTATTTTACGAGATGGCCTGCTGCTTAAAGCCAAAGAAGGCAAAGTGGTTGATAAAATGGCTTTATCACAGTTCCAGTCTGTTATCGACGTGAACCTAACGGGTGTATTCCTATGTGGTCGTGAAGCGGCGGTTAAAATGGCTGAAGCGGGTGAGGGCGGCGTGATCATTAACATGTCGAGCGTAGCGCGTGCTGGTAACATGGGTCAAACTAACTACTCAGCGGCAAAAGCGGGCGTAGTCGCAATGACCACGAGCTGGGCCAAAGAGTTAGGTCGATTTGGTATCCGCGTAGGCGCGATTGCACCAGGCGTTATTCGTACAACGATGACAGATGCGATGAAGCCTGAAGCCAAAGAGCGTTTAGTGAAAATGAAGCCAGTCGGACGTTTAGGCGAAGCTGATGAAATTGCTCATACTGCTAGATACATTATTGAAAACGACTTTTTTACGGGTCGTGTTATAGAGATTGATGGCGGTATTCGTTTGTAATTTGCTCACAATCTAATGGCTAAAAGGCATGTAGGTTAAATACATGCCTTTTTTATTTGTCGATAGGGCTGTTAGTGTAGGCGAAGGTATCGCCAATGACGTGAGTATAAATTTGTGTAGTTTTAACATCTTCATGACCAAGTAACGTTTGCACTGTGCGTATATCGGAACCCGAAAGCAATAATTCAGTTGCGAATGAGTGCCTAAAAGTGTGTGCTTTTACTCGCTTACATATATCCGTTTTCTGCAAGGCGACACGTAGCGCTTTACGGAAGGTTGTTTCATGTAAGTGGTGTCGGCATACGTAGTTATCATACGGATGCACACATCGTGTGCTAGAAGGAAATAGATATTGCCACGCAAAATCTTTCACCGCGTGATTATATTTTCTGATAAGAGACGGGGGCATCGAAGCCATGCCAAAGCCTTCGTTTAAATCACGTTTATGCAATTGTTTTACCTTTTCTATTTGTTGCTGTAATGGCCGATGCAAACTTTTTGGTAGCAGTGTGTAGCGGTCTTTTTTACCCTTGCCCCTAAACACAAAAATTGTACCTTGATTAAAGTCTAAATCTATCACTCTCAAGGATAACGCTTCATTTATACGTAAGCCGCTTCCATATAGCATGTTCGCGATGAGCGCATATTTGCTTGGTAAATGGCTAATTATTTGTGTTGCTTCATTATGTGTGAGTACGGTAGGTAAGGACTTTTCTACTTGGCTTGCTGAGTAAGTTAAATCTTTAATTTCTCGCTTTATGATATAGCGGTATAAAAATATGATGGCGCATAGCGCGAGGTTTTGCGTTGCCGCACTTACAAGCCTGTTGCAAGCTAAATGGTTAAGAAAGCGCTCGATTTCAACATTCCCCATGCCTTCTGGGTGGCGTTTATTATTAAACAAAATAAACCGTTTGATCCAGTGTAGATAAGCCTTTTCAGTTTTCAAACTATAACGACGAGTTCTAAGTTCAACGCGTACAGATTCCAAAAAAGGTGACTTGTTCATAGTAAATCCTTTTACTGTTATTATGTACAGGTATAATTTAAAGCATCAAATTTTACAACTCAAGACCCCGTTAATTTTTGTTCCGACAGCACGAACGAAGGCTCGAAAGATGGCCTATCTAATTGATTGCAAATAGGTTCGATTGTTTCAGGTAAATTTACTCATTCTCGTTTAAGTAGATTCTCGTTTTGTTCTAAAGTAGTTGTTGATTTTTTGAGGACAAAATGAAGTTTAACATGCTAATATTCGGCGTAATTATATTTGTTAATTGGTGTGTTGTAGTGATAGTGGGTAAGACATTAACGCGAATTCACGCTAATACACTGTTATAAGCCAAGGGGAGCAGCATGGAAAACAATTACTGGTTCATCATTTTAGCTTTAGTAGCTCTCTTAAATTTAGTTGTTTCTATCTACTTGGCTAAGAGAAGCGATTTAGAAGCTTTTCAAAAAATAGCTCAAATTATTCTTGTTTGGCTAATTCCAGTATTTGCAGCAATAGGGTTGTGGCTATTCCACCGCTCACAAGATATACCACTTGGTTCATCAAAGCCTTTCGGCGGTGGTTCAAGTGATAGTTCAAATATCTCTGGAGGCGGAGATTAAAAGGTTTATAACAAGCAATTAAACAGGGATTAAAAACAGTGGGCTCTCCGCTTCGCTCGATTTTAGCCCACTATTTTTAACCCGTTAATCGAACGTTATGCATCAATGGAATCACGTAAATGACAAATAAACTATGGCAATGCCCTTTAAAAGTTGAACGTGGTAATTACGAGGAAATGCCAGATTCTTGGCTTGGAGCCACGGTCAATTATTATGTTGGTGCAGCTACGTATGAAGATGCTTTAACTAAGGCTGTAAAAGTATTGCAATCAGTAGGTATGGTCTTTGTCGATTTGGTCGATGGAAAAGTAATACAACTTGACCCTGAATCTTGGTGGGATGGTTACGTCATGGCTAATTACCCTGAATACTCAGACTATTTTCCAAGTCAAGAACAAGTGTTAAATGTAGTCAAAGATGGCCTGGTCTTCCATGGCCCGTTTGCGGGTTGGGAGCAAGAATAAATGCATAACAAACACATTAAAAATCGCCCACAAAAAACGTGGGCTGGACTCGCTACCGCTCGCCTTTTATGTGGGCGTTAGCCTAGGAGGCTTTGGTGCAATTTGACGAACTAAAGTCAGTACTAGACATAGATAATGAAAATGAGTTAATTCTTCTATCGCCAAATTGGAAAGTTACGCAACTTCCAATTAGTGAAAGTGGTTACTGGATCTTGGAAGAGCAGTTTCATGAGGTCTTTTCAGTTATTGGAGAGTACCAAAGCAATGAAAAGGTTTTTGCTTTTGAGACGTTTGAGCGGGTTTATAAAACCACAGGTGAAGTTAAAAGGCTAAATTCCGAGTTCAACTTAAACTGGGCTAGCTTTAACAAATTCCAGCAGTCTACAGATATCCTGAGTTTCTATTTAGTGCCCCCAAATTTAAGCTGGGTGTTTTATGGTAACAGAGACTATTGCCTATTTGCTAAAGGCTACTAACAAGTTAATTAAACAATGGACGTAAAACAGCAGGCTTGCGCTCCTTCATCCTTAGTTTAGCCTGCTATTTTCCTCGTTTATTAAGGCGTTATGTTGCATATGGAAATGTAGATGAATCATCAACTTTGCGATAACTATCGAAAAGAAACCTTCGATACATTGAAGCTTATTTCGTCTGAAAGTGAGCAACTCGGCTATCAAAAAAAAGTGCCAATGGCCCAAGTGTCAGCAGAGTTATTTTGGTCTTGGGAGTCGTGCTATCAAGATGTAAATCATCGTGATTGGTATCAAGGTGTATTTTCTAATAAAGAGCTAGAAATTCTCAAAAAATTTGATGTAACATTCGAGCTTGTATGGTCTGAAATTGGCAATGATATACCTTATATCACAGAGTTTATTCAAACAAAGCAGTGGCTTACTTTATCTAATGCAGCTAACTTAGCGCTATTGGAGTTAGCTGCAATATAACAAAGCAAATTAAAAGTGCAGACAACAACCAGTTGGCTTTGTTCGTGCTTCACAAATTATGCCCAACTATTTTTAGCCGTTTAACGCGGCGTTATGATTTTTAAATGGAGATTCAATTGAGGAATGTACTTATAACAATTTTAGCTGTCTTTGTTTTGACAGCATGTGGAGGGTCTAGTTCTTCGCAAGACAATGAAATTTTAAAAGACAATGAAGCTTTCACATGGAGTGAGGGCAACTGGGACAGTAATAATTGGGAATAGAATTAATATGAATACTAAAGTTTATTTATCCACTGCACTTCTGCTTGTTTCAAAGTTTGCTATTGCAGAACAGATAGAAATACCGAATAAATTCGTTGCAGGTGCCAAAGCTAAGGCGTCCGAGGTAAATGAAAATTTTGCTGTCTTGGCACGTGAGAGTAATGCACAAGATACCAGAATAGGAAATTCAGAGGATCTACTTGAAAATATCGTTTCCCAGAGTAATGCACAAGACATCAGAATAGGGAATTCAGAGGAGCTACTTGAAAATATCGTCTTAGAGAGTAATAGTCAGGATGTTCGCATTTCTGCTTTGGAAGCTGCATCCAAAAAAGAGCAGTTAATATGCTATGCAGATCGTACTTATATGTTCAACGGCTTTCTTCCAATCGAGTGCATATCTTCTTCTAGCACTTCAATTGTCTCATTCTCAACGGTTCACGATATATATGCAGCAGGTTGGCAAGCCAAATCTATTGGTGGAGATAGTGTTGTAGTAATTCTATTTGAAAAATAGATATTACCTTTAATGGCAGACACTTTAACTTCTGACAACAATTTTGTGCATTTAAATCGTCATAATTTTGTTCGCCTAGAAAAGTGGCCTGCCGCCCCCTTTCATAATCGGGCAACTAAGCAATAATTTAGCGAATAACTCAGTGGTAATGGATTGATATATTGAACTTTTTTACTTTTGCTATTTCGTTGAAATGTTTTTAGGTGCTGTCCATTTTGCAGGTTTTACTTACCCTTTTTTCTCTCCATGCTCAGGCAGACATCTCTGTTGGGGAGGGATTCAAGCTTCAGAAGCTGGAAGCAACTGATGGGTCAATCGCTATGCCTAGTGATTGGCACTACACAGAGGTCTCAACTCAAAGTGGAATTCTATGGACAATATCGAAGGAAGACCCTAAGCAGGGCTCTTATAGTATCGGTCAAAGAATTCAATTGCTTGTTGGTGTAGAACAAGGAACTAACAAGCCGGGAAAAGAGTTTGTGGATAGCTTCATTTCAAGCAAAAAAAAGATTTCAAAAATCGTCAAAGATTGCACTACCACTGTTATTGGTGACTTTTATAGAACTTGTCTTGAAGTGATCGAGCCGCCAAGTGAAGATGGTGTAAAAAAAGAGTTTCACATCTTGTATACAGTGTTTTGGGCAAAAAAATGGACCTAGTTGTTGTGGTAACCTTCGGAGCTCCCGATCAGGATTGGAAATCTGTAAAAGATATTGCTTACATTATGAGTGAGATAGAAATAATCGGCGCAAATCTTGGTAAATAATTTGTATTGGCTTGGGAGGCGTTAAAGGTTGGCAATTACTAGCGGGTTTGGCGATTCGCGCAAGTATAGCCGATTGATAATAACCCCTTAGCGGAGCACTGGTAGCTAAATGAAATCAAACTTTGTGTTCTTAATCTTATGTTTTTTCAGTGTGAATTGCTTTTCAAAAGAAGAAGTTAAATTCACTATACATGCAAACGATAGTGGTACTTCATTTATCATTGTTGCAAGCGGTGACAATGACATTGGTAATGAGCTACTTGATAGCTGGTTAAAAAAAGCTTATGAGCTATGTGGCACTAAAAAAGTAATAATCGAGCCAAATAATGGTAAGCCAGTCGTTCGCGATACAAGCTGCGCAGATGCAATAAAAATTGAAAATGGCATTCAACAATGTGAACTTATTAAAGCGAGTGTTTATGGCAAAGTGTTGTGTGCAGTTCCATGACAGTCAAATCGTTTTGCGCTTAAGTGCATAGAGAAAAGGGTCCCATTAGTTTATTCTGCGATAAATTTTACACTTTCAAAAACATCCCATGTTTATAAAAACAACTTCGTTTTTATAAACATGGGCTTTGTAGAACTCAGCCTATTTGTGGTAAGCCGTTAATGCTTTAGCTCAATAACATATGCCGCTCCTGAGTCAATCCCGTTATCGTCACGATGTGGTGCAGCAATTATTGCATTTTTGTTTGAGAGCGATATATTCCAACCGAATCTATCTTCAGGCTTACCGTCACTTGCGACGACCTTTGATACATACTGCCATTTGCCTTGCTTCTTTTTGAAAACATACAGTGCACCGGCGTTATCGCCGTTTTCGTCATTATGCATTGCGCTGATCAAAGCGGTGTTTTCATGTAATGTGACACCTCGCGCGAATCTGTCATCCTCTTTTCCATCAGGTGCAACCAATTTTTGTGTTTGTATCCACTTTTCATTTTTTCGTTCAAAAATGTAAGCTGATCCTGCATCGATGCCAACATCATTCAAATCATCCCTGCGGGCAGAAATAAGCGCTGTATTGCCAGATAGGGCAACTCTAACACCAAAAATATCGGTATCTGAACCATCGCTTGCCGTCAACTTGGCTTGCTCTCGCCATTGCTTGCCATCATATTGATAGGCATATACTGCGCCCGCTTTTTCTGCCATTTCATCATGTAAATCTGCGCCAATAAGAATGGTATTGTTATCAATGGCAACACTGATCCCAAATAGGTCACCTTCGGCGCCGTCTTCTGCCGTTAACTTTGTTTGAAACTGCCAGACATCTTTGTTTCGTATAAAAACGTATGCGGCGCCTGAATCTTTATGTGATGCATCGCTATGTGGCGCACCAATGACCAAAAACTGCTCTGTCAGGGCAATACTTTGACCGAAAGCATCACCAGCCTTTCCATCTTTGGCCGTGATAATTTGCGTTTGAGACCATGTATCATTCTGCTTTTCAAAAGCAAACACAGCGCCGGAATCTTTACCGCGATCATCTCTTAGAGACGCACCTACCATCGCGATATTACTTTTTAAAGCAACATTACCACCAAATGTGTCTTCTGAATAAGTCGGAACTGCGCTCAGTTTAGCTTGTTGTTGCCACCCTTGTGGTCCATAAGAATAAACATAAGCTGCACCTGAGTTTTGAATATTATTTGGGTCAGCTTCAAGTGCACCAACTAAAGCCGTGTTACCGTCTATCGCGGCGCTAAAAGCAAATTTGTCTTTTGCTTTACCATCATCAGGTAATAATTTGTGTTGTGTTGCATTACTTTGACTACTTAGTATTAAGATAAAAAAGGATAATAATTTATATATAGAGCGTAGTTTCACTGAACATTTTCCTTACCACTTAAATTATCACCATGCTATTAGAGCAGTTATAAATATACAAGAGGGGTTAAAACTTTAAATAAAGAATAATTTAGTCTTAACTTTATTTTTTGTGGTAAATAAAGTTAAGACTAAATTAGGTTAAATACTCGTTGTTTGGCTAAAAAGTCGTTTTTTCGATAGGTTAAAGTACCTCATAGCTAATAAACTAAAGCTTCATCAAACAGAACCTAATGAGCTTAAAGTATTGTTTGAAGCCAGAAAAAGAGCGATTCACAGTTCCTAAATAGTCAAGAAATTTCAGCTAGAGTGAGCTTGAAAAGGGACTATGGGTGGTAGGCCTGTCCTAAACAAAATGCTAAACGTAATTTTTGGGGTCGGTTAGTAAAACGGTAACTATTTTTGTATGCGTTATGTCATTGGGTGAGTATAATTGTGGATGTAATAGCCAGCTAGAGGGAGCTACCGTGTTTATCATTTCTTTAAAATACAAAGTGCCGTTAACTGAAGTGGATGCATACATTCCTGAGCATATAGCCTTTTTAGATAAGCATTATGCATTAGGACATTTTTTACTTTCTGGTCGAAAAGAGCCTCGTACTGGAGGTTTGATCATTGCAAGTATTCGAGAGCGTCGCATGCTCGACGAGATCCTCGCTCAAGACCCGTTTTTCCGCGAAGGTTTGGCTAAATACGAAATAACTCAGATTGTTCCCACCAAGGCGTCATTGGAATTGGCATTTTTGTTGGAAAGCTAGATACGAATTGAGAATGTTACGGTATCTAGTTTGGTTTAGCGGATATGCAATATCATACTCCTAAACAAGGAGTGGATTTAAAGGGACTCTATAATGAATTATTGGATTTTATCTTCTGGGCTACTTTGTTTAGTTACATCGCTCGTTCACATTTTGGCGGGTCAGCTCGATCCTGTAAGGCCTTTTCTACGTGCGAGGCTTGCGCGCACGCCAAAAGCGACATTGCTAGCCTGTTGGCATATGGTGTCAGCTATGTTGCTTTCTTCTAGTGCCGTACTGATCGTTGCAAGCGGCAAGCTACAAACACAATTAAATGGAATTGTTATATTTATTAGCGTTAATTTCATCGTATTTTCTTGTGTGTTTTTAATGGTTGGGTGGCACTTTTTCAAGTTCAAAACGTTTACGCGATTACCTCAGTGGACGCTACTTTTGCCTATAGGCTGTTTTGGGATCATTGGCGGTATGCTCAATTAATAATAGTTTTTTGTTGTTTTACTTTTGCTCACGACTAATTGATTAGGTAGTATCGAATAATGCTATAAACAGCACTATGTTAAGTGGATATGATAAAAAAGCTTGAAAATAATAATCAAATAACTGCGGCTCAGATATATGAGCTATTTCAAAATGCATATAAAGTTGAGGCAGCGCTGATTGGTGTGCCTGATACACAATTCCCTCCGTTACAGCGTACCACTGAGCATATTAAAAATTCTGATACCTTATTTTTTGGTTGTTTTGATGGCTCCTCTTTGGCAGGGTTGATTGAAATAACCTGCGATAATACTCAATTGGAAATTGACAGCTTAATAGTAAGTCCTGATTTTTTTAGAAGAGGCATTGCTGGTAAGTTAATTGATTTTGTGTTGAGTGAACATAATCTGCCTTGTGCGAAAGTAGAAACAGCACAGAAAAACCTACCAGCAATTAAGCTGTATCAAAAACATGGTTTTTGCGAATTTAAAAAGTGGGTTCCAGCTCACGGTATACCTAAAGTCGCTTTAAGAAAAGAGTGACTAGTCAACTCTATTCAAGGATTGATTTATGAACATTTGTGAAACGAGTAGGCTCGTTATTAGAGAGTTTTCGCTTGCGGATACGCCGCAGCTGAGCGCGATTTTGGCTGACCCTGAAGTAATGAAATATTCAATTAGGGGAGTATGTTCTACAAAACAAACTGAGGAATTTATTGATTGGTGCAGTGAGTGTTATCAAAGTTTAGGTTTTGGTCCATGGGCACTCGTTGATAAACTGAGTTCAAGGGTGCTTGGTTTTTGTGGTGTGTCACCGCAATCAGTAAATGGTGTCTCAGAGGTTAACTTAGGATATCGGCTTGCTCGCGATGAATGGGGTAAAGGGATAGCGTTCGAGGCTGCGAGCGCAGTATTAGCTCATTGTAACAACAACCTAGGAATAAATGAGTTAGTTGCTATTATCGAACCAGACAATATTGCATCGCTTAAAGTTGCACTAAAGCTAGGTTTTGATAAATATGTGCAAATACAGTTTCACGGTCGTGATGCTCGACTATATCGTCGAGCTTTGTAATATATGCGACCTATCTAGGTTGCGGATAATATGCTGATTGCCTTGTGATTGAATGTGCAAAAAGCGTGGAGAGTAATAGGATGTATGTTTTTAGAGAAGCTCAGATAGGGGATATAAACGCAATAGCCGATTTGCATGCTCAGAGTTGGCGTGAAAATTATGCTTTGGTACTGTCGCAAGATTACTTAGATGCCAGAGTTCAAGCAGAACGTCAGGCATTGTGGACAACAAGACTCTCAACTGCTAGCGATGAACAGCTTATACTTGTTGTTGAATGTGGTGGTGAGATAATTGGTTTTGTGTGTGCTTTTGCCAAACGGCATGAGAAATATGGCACTATCATTGATAACCTTCATGTAAAACCGCGATTCAAAGGAAAGGGCCTAGGTTGTCAGTTAATGTCAAGGGCTGCTAAATGGGTGGCTGAGTATAGTACTGAACAAGGAATTTTTCTAGAAGTACTTGATTGCAATCAAAAGGCCATTGAGTTTTATGAGCGCCGCGGCGGGCAACGAATGTCCGAAGGGATTTGGCAAACACCTTGTGGTAACGAGGCTAAAGAGTATATCTACTATTGGGCGAGCCCGTGCAAGTTACTGTGATCAGAACTAACCCGCAACAGGTTCTTTTATTTACTGAGTAAAAACCAACGTAGAGAACAATAATGATAAAAGAAATGACACGTTTGGAGTTTGAAGATTTTTGGCCTGTATTTAAGTCTGTCATTGAAGCACAAGAAACCTACGCGTTTGACCCTGATATGACATTAGACCAAGCCTACTATTTATGGTGTACAAACCCTTTGAGAGCTTATGCATTTGTTGAAAATGGCAAAGCTTTAGGTAGTTACTATTTAAAAGCCAATGCAATGGGGCCAAGCAATCACATTTGTAATTGTGGCTATATGGTTGATGATAGCGCTGCTGGTAGAGGGATCGCGAGGCAGCTTTGCGAACATTCACAAAGAGTGGCGGTGGATTTAGGCTTTGAAGCAATGCAGTTTAATTCAGTGGTTTCTTCAAACACAATAGCAGTGCGACTTTGGGAAAAGCTAGGGTTTAAAATAATTGGCACCATTCCTGATGCATATCGCCATCCAAAACTTGGCTATGTGGATAGTTATATTATGCATAAGCAATTAACGAAGTAATTGTTTATTCGGTACAAGGGGTTATGTATGTTGAAGCAATTAAGTTTGAGTTGCGAATGCGCTAAGGTTAGAGGCAATGTGTTCATTGACAGAGCAGCCTCATTTCATGTCCATTGTTTATGTTGCGATTGTCAGCGTTTTGCTCAATTTTTAGGAAAACCGGATAAGCTACTTGATGAATATGGTGGTTCTGAGTTGCTTCAAACATATCCCGCTTACCTGACAATAACTCAAGGTGAAGATGAAATAGCGTGTGTTCAAAATAGCGAAAATGGTATCTACCGATGGTATACGCGCTGTTGTAATACTCCGTTGGCAAATACTATGCGTTCGGCACGGGCTCCTTTTGTTGGCATTTCTGTTAAGGCGTTGCATTTTGATGATGAAACACGTAAGTCAGACGTATTAGGCCCCGTGGTTTTAAAGGCATTTGGTAAGCATGCGATAAAAGAAACGCCACCAGATATACATCAACGCTTTCCAAAAACGTTTTTGCCGAGCATTCTTTGGTTTATGGCTAAAGGGTTTATACTTAATAAGTATCAACCCTCACCTTTTTTTAAAGATGGGAAACCGATAAAAGAGTCAGAAGTTTTAAGTGCTAATAAAAGCACATAGTTAAAAAATTTGCTATAAAACAATAATGTAAAATCAATTAAGGAAGTTTAATGAGAGCAATTGGTAATCTTTTATGGTTTTTATTAGGTGGTGTGATTATGGGCCTTTTATGGTGCCTTTATGGCATTGTTGCCTTTATAAGCATCATTGGTATTCCATGGGGTAGGGCGTGCTTTGTCATGGCTGGGTTTTCGTTTTTTCCGTTTGGAAAAGAAGCCATCTCAAGAGATGAGTTGAACCAAAAAGAAGATATTGGTACCAGCACATTTGGGACGCTTGGCAACATTATTTGGTTTATTTTTGCTGGTTTATGGCTCGCCATTGGACATGTGATCTCTGCGATAGCATGTTTTGTTACTATCATTGGTATCCCTTTTGCGATTCAACACTTAAAGCTTGCCGGGATCTCGTTGGCGCCAATTGGGAAAACGGTGGTAAGCAAAGAAGTGGCCGCCGCCGCACGTATGTCTAATGCGCAAGTTGAGGTGGATAATATTCGCTCTAAAAAATGAAGGTCGTGCGGCCTAGGTGTAGTTTTTTATACAGCTTTTCAATAGGCTGCCACGTTAAATCATTAGCACGTGTTTTGGTGCTTTATCAGCACAGTTCCTTAAACTCTGAAGCCAATCAAGCGCATAGAAAACGACCTAATTATATGAAATCGCTTTATTCTTTTCCCAAGCTAATTTGATTTCATTATTGGGGTCATGTTGTTGTAACCACCATACATACAACTAAATGGAAAGAGCAATGTACACAGTTATTTTTAAGGCAAAAGTGGGCGACCAAGACAAACACTATTCAGACATGGTTGGCATCATGCGCGAATTGGCATTTGAAAAATACAATTGCCAAGATTTTATAGCTGTTACTGAGGATGAGCAGGAAATTGCGATATCTTACTGGTTAAGCGAAGAAGATATTAAAAAGTGGCATTTAGACAGCCAACATACTGTGGCTCAAAAGCTGGGTAAAGAAAAATGGTATAAGGAATATACTGTTGAAGTCGCTGAGATAAAAAGGCGCTACGCTGGTAAATAGCAATATATTTTGTATTTCCTATTTATTAAGCACGGTAGTAATAAACTTATATAAAATAGTAACTAGTTGCTTGGTGAGGGTGAGTTGTTTTATCTGAGCGTTGTAATGGGGGTTAACGCTGATTCAGGCCATCAAAGTTCGTCTAAGTTTGCTGTTCGTCATTTCATCTATATTCTAGGTTTTGATACGAGTAGGTGATTGTTGCAAGATCTGTTATTGTGCGCTGCATTTTTATCATCGAGTAGAGTAATCGAATTATGTTTGAAGTGTTGGTTCTCGCTTTAGCGTTGAGTATGGACGCATTTGCTGTCTCAATTGGGCTGGGATCAAAACAGAAGTGCAGTGTTAAGTTTCTTTCTTTTAAGGCGGCACTGTATTTTGGTTTATTTCAAGGGTTAATGCCTATAGTCGGATATTATGGCGGAAGAGGTATCTTCTCTTGGTTTGAAACATTTGCACATTGGATTGCATTTGCGTTATTGCTTCTTATTGGCATTAAGATGATATATGAAGCATTTTCAGAGGGAATTGAAGAGGATATCAGTCAAGTGACACATCGAGTTATGCTGATCTTGGCAATTGCAACGAGTGTAGACGCAATGGCTGCAGGTTTCACACTCACATTGCTAGATATACAACCACTTTTAGCATGTATCATCATTGGGCTCACAGCCTGCTTGTTTAGCTGGGCAGGTGTATTGATTGGCAATAAAAGTGGTACTTGGCTTGAAAGTAAAGCAGAAATATTCGGCGGCGTTGTGCTGATCCTTATGGCGTTTAAAACACTTATTATTTAGACAGGAAGAATATATGCTCAGTGGTTTAAATCACATAACTCTCGCAGTCAGTGATGTTGAACGCTCATTAGCGTTTTATACCCAAGTTTTGGGCTTTAAAGGAGAAGTTAAATGGCGTTTCGGTGCCTACTTGTCTTTAGGTGAACTGTGGCTTTGTTTATCTCAAGATACGCCTTGTGACAAAGATGATTACACTCATTTTGCTTTAACAATTTCGCAGAACAACTTTTATGAGTTTGAGGCATTGTTGAATACCCAAGGTGTACAAAAGTGGAAAGATAATAGCAGTGAGGGGAATTCGCTCTATATTTTGGATCCAGATGGGCATAAATTGGAAATACATGTTGGTAATTTAACGAGTCGCTTGGCGTCTTTGAAGGTTTTGCCTTATCAAGATATGCAGTGGTTGTGACTTGAATTTGCTTGCACATAAATTGCGCATTTATATTTAGCGAGTATGCTTTTAAGCGCTTAATTAATTCAAGAGAGCTCGTTATGAAATTAATATTGATTGCGTTATGTGCGATTTTTTTAACATATGGATGTCAATTAACACGCCTTGAAGGTGAAGCGCAGAGCGTTAAAGTAAAAGTTGCGACTGAAGAAGACAGTGAAAAGTTGGACAATGAAAGCAGTCAATTTTGCCCACCAGGCTAGGCGAAAAAGGGGAAATGCAGCAATTATTATTTATGTAAAGAATTGAAACGGCTAGCCAGATTGAAAATGTACGGATAGGGTGCTATCAAAGTAGTAGACTCAGATAGGAGAGCTTGAATGTTAAACCTACTTATTCGCGCAACCATATTTTCACTTGCTATTGCTTGCAATTCTTTACATGCACAATCGTCTATTACCCAGCAAGAGTTGCTGGTGAATCAAATGTCAGCTTCAGCATATGTCATCATTGATGTTCGCTCAAAAGAGGAATATGACGAAGGGCATATAAAAGGCGCCATTAATATTCCTTTTAACATGCTCGATGAGCACAAAACATTTATTGATAGCCTTAGTTCAACGCCGGCGGTTGTATATTGCCGCTCTGGCAGGCGAGCGGGTATATTTATTGAAGCTCTAGCGCCAAATGGATTTACACTGCGTCACTTAGAAGGTGATATGAATGGTTGGAAAAAATCAGAACTGCCTATCGTAAAATAATTGTTTTTGAGCTAGCGAGTGTGACACTCACGACGATTGTGTTTAATTGTACTCACATAACAGCAACCAATATGCATAAGATAATAAAAACGATTGCGTAATTATGGGCGAACTTTGCATACCATGTAGGAATAACAACATTTGTTGATTGTTGTGAAAGGCGTTTCGCGAGCCAGATACCATATAGCCAACCTAATATATTGTGTGTGATATATAGGGTAGGTATCAATGCTTGATATGGGGTTAATGGTAGTTTGCTAAGCGCAGCGATAGAAATAAAAAACCATATTAACTCAATAGTTGAAGTAAACAGCGTGAACTTGCTTAAACGCACTTCTTGTTTGTTCAATATATAGCGCGCTTCAACTAAAAGTATAAAGCCAATCAATAGGCTAATCGTGATATATAATTCTGCCATGAGATCTCTTTAGTACTAGAAGGAGACATGAATGGAACATATCTCCTAGAGTTTTGCTTACATTGCTTCGTATTCATCCTGCCAGAAGAATTTTTCTTCTCCAAAAGCTGGTTTTAAATCATCTAGCCAAGTGGCAGTTTCGTCGTACTTTGCAAAAAATGGTCTTTGTACCCAATCAGGATTTCGTGCTTGAATGAATCGCAGTGCAAATACTTTTTCACCATGGATCTCAGTAACACCTGATATTTCAACTTTACCAGGACCTGCACTCATAGAAGGGCCTCGAACAGTTCGGCTTACACCCGACACATTTTTATACGCATCACGGAATATCTCCCACGTACGGTATAAGGGCAATTCAAAGTATCGTTTAGCACCCGTATCACGCTCTATAAACATATAGTAAGGGATCATGCCAAGCTGTGTTTGCTCTTGCCACATTTGCGACCACATTTGTGAATCAACGTTGATATTGTTTAGTAATGGTGCCTGCGTTCTGATCTGCGCACCTGTTTTGCGGATCAAACGGATAGCTTCTTTGGTAATGTCTGTACGCAGCTCTTGCTTGTGATTGACATGCGCCATAATCGAAACATGTTTACCCGCGTCAACGAGCTCTTTTAATAACGCCAGTAGTTCTTGGGCATCGGGGTCGGTCACATATCTAAATGGCCAAAAAGTAAGAGATTTAGTACCAATACGTATTGTTTTAATATGATCGAAACGCGGTTCTTTAAGTGCTTCAAGGTATTTACGTAACTTAACCGTGCGCATAACCATGGGATCGCCACCAGTCATCAGTAAGTCAGTCACTTCTTTATGCTCAGCTAAGTAGCTGTGCAGTAGCTCTTCATCATTGTTGTTAAATCGAGACGCTTTGCCGACAAACTGTGCCCAGCGGAAACAAAAGGTGCAATAAGAATGACAATACTGGCCCTGTGAAGGGAAAAACAGTACGGTTTCTTTGTATTTGTGCTGAATGCCTTCAACACGTTCGCCATCAAATTGCGGAACGTTCTTTTCCATTTGACCAGCTGGATGCGGATTTAACTTTTGACGCAACTCAGTTGCTAGATTGAATACTTCTTCAGGTGTGTGATCGCGCTTCAACAGCGCAGCCATTTGTTCATATGACTCGTCATCAAGCATCCCTCGTTGTGGAAAGGTAAGCTGGAAAACAGGATCGTTTGGCACCTTGTCCCAATCTATCAGCTCTTCAATAACGAAGTTATTAACTCTAAATGGAAACACATTAGCGACAACTTTCATCTCAAAGCGCAGATGTTCAGGAAGCTTATCCAATTGCTCAATTTTATCGATTTGACGGTGCTGATAAACTGTAAACCTTGGCGCTTGATACGCTTCAGCAGGTTGTAATTTGACGGTTTGCTGCATAATTCCTCGTACTTTTACTCGTTGCTGTTGTAAAAGCGACGTATTGTAACAGCAAACTCAAAGCAATTCTGTCGTTTGTTGCAAAAATAGATACATTGACATAAAAACTTAATACAACTGCACAAATTTCCAGCTACAACATTAGTATTGTTGAAGCTGGACAGCTTTGTATATTACATTTGATAGCTTTTCAATGTCTTTCGCGGATGTAATATAAGGTGGCATGATATAGATGAGCCTGCCAAATGGCCTTATCCAAGCGCCGTGAGTGATAAAGAACTTTTGTATTTTGGCAACATCAACCGGCCTATTAACTTCTACCACGCCAATTGCACCTAGCGTTCTGACATTTACTACATCGTCAAGCTCGTTGCATGCGTGCAGTGATGTTTGCATGGCTTCATGAATGGCATTGACTTGGCGCTGCCAATCGTTTTCAAAGAGTAGCTCAATGCTGGCATTTGCGGCGGCGCATGCAAGTGGATTGCCCATGAAAGTAGGGCCGTGCATAAGTACCCCAGCTTCACCTTGACTGATCCCAATGGCGACTTTCTCAGTAGTGAGTGCGGCTGAAAGTGTCATGGTGCCGCCGGTAAGCGCTTTACCTATGCACATAATATCTGGCGAAATATCAGCATGTTCACAAGCAAAGAGTTTACCTGTACGGCCAAAACCGGTCGCAATCTCATCCAAAATCAGCAATACGTCATACTCGTCACAAAGTTCGCGCAGCTTAGCGAGGTATGCACTGTGGTAAAAATTCATGCCACCGGCATTTTGCACTATGGGCTCGATAATAAATGCGGCAACATTTTGGTGGTGAGTTTTAAAGTGCAGTTCAAGTTCGTCTAATTCGCTGTCGTCTATGCTATCTGCAAATTTTGCTTTTGGTGCAGGCACAAAAATATGTTCAGGTAAAAAACCTTGATACATACTGTGCATCGAATTGATGGGATCGCATACGCTCATGGCAGCAAATGTATCGCCATGGTAGCCTTTTTGAGCTGTCATTAACTTATTTTTGTGTTTATGACCTTTACTTATCCAATACTGTAAGGCCATTTTTATGGCAACTTCAACACTGACTGAACCACTGTCCGCTAGAAACACTTTTTCAAGTGGTGTAGGGGTAATGGCCACGAGCTTTTTACAAAGTTCTACCGCAGGGGCGTGGGTGATGCCTCCGAACATGATGTGGCTCATGGTTGCTGCTTGTGCTTGAATGGCATCTACAAGCTTAGGGTGGTTGTAGCCATGGATTGCACTCCACCAAGAAGCCATGCCATCAATGAGTATTTCACCTGTATCAAGATATATCCGATTGCTATCCGTATGAGTCACACCATATGAAGGAAGCGGATTAAGCAGAGAGGTATACGGGTGCCAGATATGTTTTTTATCAAAATTTTTATCTATTGGTTGAAATTTACTCATTGGTAAACCTTTCTAAACTGGTAAGCGTTGACAATAGTAAAGCAGAAAGTAGACTAAGCCAATCACCGTCGAGTTAACTGCATTATTTTTAAGCAGTATTTAATACAATAAAGAGAAATAAATATGGCTACTGTTCGTCACGATTGGACTTATGAAGAAGTAAAAGCGCTATTTGAGATGCCGTTTAACGATTTGCTATTTAAAGCTGCCAGTGTCCACCGTGAGTCTTTTAACCCCAATGAAGTGCAGATCTCGACGCTTTTATCTATTAAAACGGGTGCGTGCCCAGAGGATTGTAAATATTGCCCACAATCTGGCCATTATAAAACAGACCTTGAGCGTGAGCGCTTAATGGAAGTTGAAAAGGTTGTAGAGCAGGCGCGTTTGGCCAAACAAAAAGGCGCAACGCGTTTTTGTATGGGCGCGGCGTGGTCTGATCCAAAAGACAGAGATATGCCATACATTGAAAAAATGGTGAAAGAAGTAAAGGAGCTAGGTCTGGAAACCTGTATGACTTTAGGTATGTTGGATAACGAAAAAGCACACGCTTTAAAAGATGCGGGTCTCGATTACTACAATCATAACCTAGATACGTCACCAGAGTATTATCAGCAGATCATCACAACCAGAACATATCAAGATAGACTCGACACCATTGATAATGTCCGAGATGCAGGCATGAAGGTGTGTTCTGGTGGTATTGTTGGTATGGGTGAACAAGCAGCAGACCGCTTTGGTCTATTGATGCAACTTGCAAACTTACCGCAGCAGCCTGAAAGTGTGCCAATCAATATGCTGGTAAAAGTCAAAGGTACCCCTCTTGAAGATGTTGAAGACTTAGATCACTTCGAGTTTATCCGCACCATTGCGACCGCACGTATTATGATGCCAAAAAGTTATGTGCGCTTGTCAGCAGGGCGTACTGCAATGAATGAGCAAATGCAGTCAATGTGTTTCTTTGCGGGCGCAAACTCTATTTTCTATGGCGATAAGTTATTAACCACAGAAAACCCAGAAGCTGATGCAGATATGAACTTACTCAAAAAGTTGGGAATGAAGCCAGAAGAAAGACACGACTACTCAGATGAGGCTTATGAAGCATCACTGTCTTCAGCCATTGCCGATAAAGCAACTTCAGAGCTATTTTACGAAGCAAATTAATGGCATTTGAGTTTTTACGCCAAGCACTGAGTGAGCGTGAAGCACAAGCGCTACTTAGAACACGTGTATGTGTTGAACAGAGCTGTGCACGCCACATTCGTATAGCGGGTAAAGAGTATCTAAACTTTGCGAGCAATGATTATTTAGGGCTTGCAGATGAGTCACTACCCACAATGACAAGCAGTACTGGCAGTCGCAGTTCAGCTTTAGTGACGGGTTACCAGCAATGTCACAAAGCGTTTGAATCGCGGTTATGTGAATTGCTAGGTTATGAAAGTGCATTGTTGTTCAGCACTGGATTTAGCGCAAACTCGAGTGTGTTGAAAACCCTGTTCAGTGATTCTGAACAGGGTAAATCTGGTGCTATCTTTCAAGATAAACTTAACCATGCCAGCCTGATCGATGGCGCGCTGCAAAGCAGTGCTAAACATGTTCGTTTTAATCACAACGATATGAACCACCTGCGTGCGCGTTTGGAGAAGTCAAACGCCCAACATAAGCTCATTGTTACTGAAGGCGTATTTTCAATGGATGGCGACGCAGCACCGTTAACCGGACTATGCGCATTAAAACAAACACATAATGCGTGGCTTATGTTGGATGATGCACATGGTTTTGGCGTTGTAGGTGAGAACGGGCTTGGCTCTGTTGAGTTGAGCGATGAACGTCCAGATATCCTCGTGATCACATTTGGTAAAGCAATGGCGAGCCAAGGGGCTGCATTGCTCGCAAGCAAACCACTTATTGATTACATGCTGCAATTTAATCGTGAGTATATTTATTCCACGGCAATGTCTCCGGTTATGGTCAGTGCAGCACAGTTCCAGTTGGAGAGATTGATAAAAGCCGATGAACAAAGAGAAACATTACGTGAAAACGTTGTATTGTTCAGAAGCTTATGCAAAGAAGAAAGTATTGCAGTGATGCCTTCAAGTACGGCAATTCAGCCAGTGGTTTTAGGAAGCGCTGATAATGCGCTCGCTGCACAATCTAAGTTAAGAGAGTGTGGCGTATGGCTTAGTGCTATTCGCGCGCCAACGGTACCTATTAATACGGCAAGGTTACGTATAACTTTAACTGCATCACATCAACCACAAGATATTAGCTACTTGGTAAAGCAGCTTAAGGCGGTACTATGAATGCGGTGGCTGCAAAAATTGAATTGACGTCAGCTGATAAACAGCAAACTGCGCAATGCTTCTCAAAAGCAGCAAAAAACTATAAGCAGCATGCTAGAGTACAGCACGCAACTGCGGACAAGTTGTTTGCGCTACTCAAAGGTGACAATCAACACGTTTTGGATTTAGGCGCAGGCCCTTTATTACATCATTCAGAGCTTCAACATAAAGCAAAGAAGGTGTTGCATATCGATTTAAGCCACGCAATGTTACAACAGGGCACAACTGATAGCTGGCGTGTTTGTGCAGATATGGACAGCTTACCTTTACTCAACGACTCTCTCGATGCTGTATTTTCGAATTTTGCCATTCAATGGAGTAGTGCACCTTTATTGCTATTCAAGGAATTACACCGCGCATGCAGACCTGGGGCATCGGTGGTCTTGTCGTCAGTACTTGAGGGGTCATTGAAAGAGGTGACTCAGGCATGGCAAGCACTTGACACTCGTTGTCACGTCAACCAGTTTCTCACACTAGAGCAAATCAAACGATTTGCTGAACAAGCAGGGTTTGATATAAGACTGGCCAAGCAAATATGTTTAAAAGATGAGTTTGACAGTGCAAAAGATGCCTTAAGGTCAATCAAACACATAGGCGCAAGCCATATTCAAAACAGTGAAAACAAGCAAGTAGGGCTAATGGGTAAAGAGCGATTTAACTATTTACTCAATAGCTATCCGCTAGAGAATGATAAAGCAATGGTTAGCTATGAAGTAGCCTTATTGGAGTTAATAAAACCATGAGTGCATTTTTTATTACTGGTACTGACACCGAAGTTGGAAAAACGCATGTGAGTGCGTTACTGCTCAAATTCTTAGCGCAACATAAGCGCAGCGCCATAGGTTTTAAACCTATTGCTGCTGGGGCGGAAGAAGCGTTTGGGCAACTTGTAAATGAAGATGCATTGACCTTGATGGAGTGTTCTTCGGTTCATGGCAAGTATGAACAAGTAAACCCCTTTTGTTTTGAGCCGCCCATTGCTCCGCATATTGCAGCTGCTCAAGCTGGAGTGAATATTACACTCGAAAAATTAAGCTTTGCTTATCGCGATCTTGCAACTTTAGGAGCTGAGTTTACTCTGGTGGAAGGTGCTGGCGGTTGGGCGTTGCCCATAAACGATAATCAATATTTATATGACTGGGTTAAGGTTGAGCAGTTGCCTGTTATTCTTGTTGTTGGCATGAAGCTTGGCTGTTTGAATCATGCTTTGCTAACAAGCCAAGTGTTAAAAATGCAGGGCATCAAATGCACCGGATGGATTGCAAATGAAATTGATCCAAACATGGCTAATTTCGATGAGAATTTGCAAAGTTTACGAAAGCGTTTAGATGCGCCACTTTTAGCTGTTTCGCCGTATTCAGAAGATAAAGCTAAGCTACAAATTTACTCCGCTTTAACAGACTTATTTGGCATTAATCTGTAATAAAGAGTGACTTGGGCGTGTTGATCTTTACTGTGTGTTTTTGCAGTAATCATTCGGTTATTCTGGCAAGGCAGAGCCTGCGTCGTGTAGCATTCTATGTAAGTCAGGCGATAACATAGAAAAAATGACCGAATGGCGTTGCCCACAGGGTTCAACCAAAGACTTCTATTACGGCGTCATGCACGACTCACATAGGTCGCAAAGTGCCAAAGCACATTTGGGTGTTGAAAGCCTTTGATTTGAACAAAAATGATACGCCAAGGTACAACACGCGCTAGTTAGAAGACGCTGATTGCTTGGCTACAAAGTTAGGCAATAGTTCTTCAACAATCTTTTTTGCGGGAATGGTATATCGAACACCGTTAAACATCACTGAGGTTTGCTCATGAATGCCAGTAATACCTGTTAGTGTCCAACCTTCTCCTCGTTCAGGGCAAAAAACTTTAGTCGTGGGTGGGATAACTTTAAATTCGTCTGACATAACAACTCCAAGTTAGACTTTTCTCGCAGCGCTAGTTTATACTATTTTTGCAAATTGCCAATCGAGAAGCCCAACGTTGTTCGTTTCAACACGCCTATTGCTAAAACCAATCACTTATAAAAATATACGTGCATTACTGCAAATTTTAAATGATCCGCTCGTATCTAAATACAATGACTATGGCTCTTTACTTACCCTTGAAGAGGTTAAAGCCATGGTGCAGGCTGACTTAGAGCAACATTACTTAGGTACGGGTTGTAGGTTAGGGATTTACGCGCCAGAAAATGAGCTCATTGGCAGTGTGGGCTTGTATGATTATGATAAAGTTAAAGGCGTTGTAAAAATTGGGTTTGAGCTTTCTCCAAAATATTGGAGGCAAGGCTTAATGCGTGAGGCATTACAAATGATGTTTGAATATATACCCCAATTAATCAGAATCAAACACACAGTCCATATTATTGCTGTAGTTCACCCTCAGAATACGGCGTCAATTCATTTGTTAGAGCGGCTTGGGTTTAGCTGTGATAGTAATGGCGATTACGTCGTTAGGCTTGCGTATTAAGTTTATATTTAATAAGAACACATCTTACTACTGGATGTATTGCAGCTTATTACTCAGCAACCGAACCAATTGCTCTGCTTTAACGTTCTCATCGTTCAACCCTTGCAATAAAGTCATAAAGTAGCAATCCATCATGATATCGGCTTTATGAGATTCATAGGGCTGACCTTCAAATAACATCACCTTGAAGCTCTCTAACTGCGCGTCAAAGTACGCTTGTTGCCAAATAATACCACCTAGTAATTCTTTACTAAACTCGCGGTTGCCTAAATAAAACGTATATAAGAACTGTGCGTAGTGCCTCAGACGTAGGCGAGGGGTATGTGCTTTTTCGGTTTGTGATGCTTTAACAATTGTTTGCTCAATTTGATCGTGCATCGCTGTTTTTAAAATATCGAGTTTGGTTGGAAAGTGAGAAAATACCGTGCCTGTAGCAACTCCCGCAAGCTGCGATATTTGTCTTGTCGTGGTTTGTGCATAACCAAGCTCATTGAAAAGAGTCCAACTGGCATCAAGAATTTTTTGTTTTGTTGTTGATTTTTTATTCATATTTATTCCAATTAGTTACAGGTAAATAGTTTAGCATGACTCATAGCTTTGCAAAAACAGGTTGAAATTGAGCGCGCTCATAAATTATAATGAGCGCGCTCAATTTGGGCGGATATAAGGAATGTTGTTATGAATATCTTAGGTTACATATTGTTTTTGCCATTTATTTTTTTCTACAGTTATATTTTGGGTCCTGCGCTAAAGTGTGTGCTGATCCCAGGAGGTCTCGGTTTACTTTTGTTAATATTAGGGCCAAAGCAATTTTTCTATCATCTAGAGTTAGCAAAGCAGCATGATAAGGAAACTTCACCACAACTTTCGTAGTGTTACGCGTCAGATTAGTTTAAAATTGGGTTTTTAGGCTTAGTCAACGTTCCTAGGAGCCCACTATTTTAAGCGCAGCTAATGTCACCATGCAGTTTGGTGCAAAACCACTTTTTGAAAATATTTCCGTTAAATTTGGCGATGGTAACCGTTACGGTTTGATCGGTGCTAACGGGTGCGGCAAATCAACCTTTATGAAAATTTTAGGTGGTGAGCTTGAGCCAAGCTCCGGCAACGTGAGTGTTTCGCCCAATACCCGTCTAGCGAAATTAAATCAGGATCAGTTCGCCTATGAAGAATATAGCGTTATTGATACTGTGATCATGGGCCACAAAGAACTTTGGGCCGTCAAAGCTGAACGCGATCGTATTTACTCATTACCCGAAATGAGTGAAGAAGATGGAATGAAAGTGGCCGATTTAGAAACTGAATTTGCTGAAATGGACGGATATTCTGCTGAGTCTAAAGCTGGCGAACTTCTTTTGGGCGTAGGTATTCCAACAGAGCAGCATTATGGTCCTATGTCTGAAATTGCACCGGGCTTTAAGCTACGTGTGTTATTGGCGCAAGTACTGTTTGCAGATCCTGATATCATGCTTCTGGACGAGCCAACCAACAACTTAGATATCTATACAATCAAATGGTTGGAAGATGTTTTAAATCAACGTGATTGCACCATGTTAATCATCTCGCACGATCGTCACTTTTTAAACTCAGTGTGTACGCACATGGCTGATATTGATTACGGTGAGTTACGCGTTTATCCAGGTAATTATGATGAATACATGTTTGCCGCAACGCAAGCGCGTGAAAAGTTGCTAAGTGAAAATGCAAAGAAAAAGGCGCAAATAGCAGAGCTTCAGCAGTTCGTATCTCGATTCTCGGCAAACGCATCAAAAGCCAAGCAAGCAACGTCGCGAGCTAAACAAATTGACAAAATTCAACTAGACGAAGTGAAAGCATCGTCACGTCAGTCACCTTTTATTCGTTTTGAGCAGTCAAAGCAGTTGTTCAGAAACGCATTAGAAATAACGAGCCTATCGCAAGGTTACGATGAGTTACTGTTCTCTGGTCTTGAAGGTCTTGTTGAAGTTGGCGAGCGTATTGCGATTATTGGTGAGAATGGGGTTGGTAAAACGACTTTATTAAACACATTAGCGGGTCGCTTGGCGCCTAAATCAGGTGAGTTTAAGTGGTCTGAAAACAATAACATTGGTTATTATGCTCAAGACCATGCTGACGAGTTTGAAAAAGACCTGGATGTCTTTAGCTGGATGGAACAATGGCAACAAGAAGGTGACGATGAACAGGTTGTGCGTAGTTATCTCGGCCGTATGTTGTTCTCTCAAAACGACATTAAAAAATCTGTTAAAGTACTTTCTGGTGGTGAACAAGGCCGTATGTTGTTCGGTAAGTTAATGATGCACAAACATAATATCTTATTGATGGACGAGCCAACAAACCACATGGATATGGAGTCTATCGAAGCTTTGAACTTGGCGCTTGAGCAGTACGAAGGTACTTTGTTTTTCGTATCGCACGATAGGCAGTTTGTTTCATCGCTAGCAACGCGTATTTGGGAGATCAAAGACGGTAAAGTCATTGATTTTAGAGGTACGTATGAAGAGTATCTTGCTACTCAAGAGTAAGGTACATAAAATTTATTGAAGCCGCGCATTGGTCGCGGCTTTTTTATTTCTTTGGTTAGATACTTTGTTCACATAGCCAAAACAATGACATCTGAAAGTGACTTGGGTATAATTGCGCGCACAAATTTTGGCGTTTTTAAGTACCCCAATTATTGCTTAAAACGCGTTTTACTTTATGTATCGTTTAACTTTAAATACCGAGGAATTATTATGACGGTTGGCATTATTATGGGTTCTAAGTCAGATTGGCCTACTATGCAGCACGCAGCAGACATGTTGGACAAATTTGGCATCGAATATGAAACAAAAGTTGTTTCTGCACACCGTACTCCTCAACTATTAGCCGACTATGCTTCAAGTGCCGCTGAGCGCGGGATCAAGGTAATTATTGCTGGTGCAGGCGGCGCGGCTCATTTACCTGGCATGGCAGCTGCCTTCACGAGTCTGCCGGTTCTAGGTGTGCCTGTTAAGTCTAAAACACTTAACGGCGTTGATTCATTACTTTCTATTTGCCAAATGCCAAAAGGTGTTGCAGTTGGCACACTTGCAATTGGCGATGCAGGGGCTGCAAATGCGGGGTTATTAGCAGCACAAATTTTGGGTTGTCAGCAACCTGAAATTTTTGCAAAAGTGGAAGCATTCCGAAAAGAACAAACAGAAACCGTGTTAGCTAACCCAAACCCAGCTGAGTAATATGAATATTTTAGTGTTAGGAGCAGGGCAACTTGCTCGTATGATGAGTTTGTCGGCAACTCACCTAGATCTACACGTGCTGGCTTATGACGTAGGGTCAAAAAAAGTGTTGAATCCAGTAACGTTTGAAGTTACGCCTTTAACACTTGAACAAGCGATTGATAGCAGTGCGGCGATTACCGCTGAGTTTGAGCACATTCCTCATGATGTACTGAGCTTGTGCGCGCAAAGTGGTAAGTTTTATCCCGGTGCTGAAGCCATCGCGATAGGCGGTGATAGAGCAAAAGAAAAGGCGCTTTTGGATAAAGCCAAAGTAGCATGTGCGCCTTACCAATTGATCACAGAAAAAACACACTTTTTATCTGCAATTGAACGCCTTGGTCTGCCTCTGGTCGTAAAGACCTGCCAAGCTGGGTATGACGGTAAAGGGCAATGGCGAGTAAAAAGTCATGATGAGGTGGAGCAAATTTGGTCAGAAATGGCCGAGTTTTTAGCATCTGGAACCCAAGCATTGCCGCATTCTATCATTGCTGAGCAAATGATCCCGTTTGATCGAGAAGTGTCTATCATCGGTGTTCGTGATAAAAATGGCCAATGTAAGGTTTATCCATTAACTGAAAACCAACATACAAATGGCGTGTTGACGCTGTCTGTTGCAGGTAAAGCGAAGCCTGCAATTCAGCAACAAGCCCATGACGCGTTTAATGCGCTTGCAAATGCGCTTAACTATGTTGGTGTATTAGCAATCGAGTTTTTTGATGTGCAAGGTACTTTACTTGTAAATGAAATCGCACCACGCGTGCATAATTCTGGGCATTGGACACAACAAGGCTGTCATGTTAGTCAGTTCGAAAACCATATGCGAGCGGTTGCCGGATTGCCAATTGGGTCTACAGAGCTACTTAGGCCTACAGCTATGATTAACGTGCTAGGACAAGCGAGTATTCCTCAAGCAGTGTTAGAAGTTGCAGACACAACGAGTCATTGGTATGGAAAAGACGCAAAGCCTGGGCGAAAAATGGGCCATATAAACGTATCAGCAAAAGATTTAGTTAAGCTAGGTGAACGCCTAGTGCAGTTATCTGATGTTCTTGCAGAAACGAACTATCCTGGCGTTGAACAAACAGGACGAAGTTTAATTTGCGTAAAATAAAAACTAAGGCCGAGCAAATGCTCGGCTTTTTTATGTTTAGACTTAGGTTGCTGTCATGATGACTACGAAACGACTTCAATATGCATTTTTAGCGTTATTCTTGCTGTGTTTAACTCCTATAGTCAATGCCGTTTCCGCACTTGCGTTGGGCATTCTGTTTGTTTGGTTCTTTGGTAATCCTTATCAATCCACCAGTGATATGCTGAGTAAATGGCTGCTCAAACTAGCTGTTATTGGTCTTGGTTTTAATGTAAATATTCATGACGTTATTGAAGTTGGACGTAGCTCAATCATTTTAACGATTGTGAGTATTACCGCGATTATTGGCTTGGGTGAAATTCTCACACAGGTATTGCGCATTAATAAAAACACCGGCGTACTTATTTCTTTTGGAACTGCGATTTGCGGTGGTAGTGCGATTGCAGCAATGGCACCTGTGATCAGAGCAAAACAGCATGAAATTGCAGTCGCACTGGCGGTCGTATTCTCACTCAATGCAGTAGCGTTACTGTTATTCCCTTGGCTTGGTCAGTTGCTCTCGCTCAGTGACCAACAATTCGCTATTTGGGCGGCATTAGCGATACACGATACGTCGAGTGTTGTCGCAGCCGCTGCGACTTTTAGCCCGCTAGCGGTTGGTATCGCAACGACCATAAAATTAACCCGTGCAATGTGGATCATACCTTATACCGCACTTGCGGGAGTATTTTGGAAAAGCGAGGAGCGAGCCAGTATTCCACTGTTTATATTTGGTTTTCTCCTTGCTGCACTGTGTAATAGTTATCTGACTGAACTTCAAAGTGTTTGGCAAAACTTCTATTTAGGCGCAAAACATTTGTTAGTGGCTACTTTGTTTTTGATTGGAACAGGAGTGTCAAAAACGGTTGTAAAACAGACTGGTTGGCGGCCATTTGCAATGGCTGTTTTGTTATGGGTTATAGTCAGTTCAACACTGTTGTTACTCATTCTGGATGGATTTATAAAATAAAATGAACTTTTATTGAACTGTTTTTGATAGCCGTAGTCTTATATTGTGAGGCGCGGATAGGCCTCATTTCATAATCGTTGTCCATCAACGACTATGTGAGCGCAGAGAGTATTTGGCCAGTAACTTTTACTGGCCTTTTTTTGTCTTAAAACTTGGTTATTAGTCTTAATTTTATCGTAATTTTTGAATCCTTTTGCTTTAATGAGTGCAAAACAGATAACCATAAGAAGCGCTATGATCAAACATTCCATTCTTTCGCTAGCAGTTGCCTCTAGCTTATTGCTTACGGGCTGCCAATCGACTAGCCAAACGCCAAATACAACGACAAATAATGAATCAAAAGGTACTGCAGTTCCTGCCGTAGTTGCAACCCCAGTCGACTTTGGGGGAGAAAATATTACGCTAGAACAGGCGATGGCACACCCTGATTGGATCAGCAGAAAGCCAGAAGGGGCTTTTTGGTCAGCAGATAGCAAAACGGTTATTTTTGCGCAAAAGCAGGAAGGTAATGAGCTACGTGATACTTTTGTTGTGAGCGAACATGCCGCACCATCACAAGTAATGCTAAGCCAGCTGCATACTTTGGGTGCTGAGAATGCAATTTATTCTTCAAATGGCATGCATCAAGCCTATATTTTTGAAGGCAATATTTTTGTGAAGAATATAGCCAGCGGCAAAATTTCGCAGTTAACGCATAGCTCGGACAGAGAATCAAACCTGCAGTTTCTTACATCAGGGGAGCTTGCGTATCGAGTTGGTAATACTTTTTTTAAACTCGATGTGGAAACAGGGCGCTCACAGGAACTTGTTAAATTACATTTAGCGGAAAAGCCTTCAGGGTTAAAAGAACCAAGTTCATTTATTGCTAAAGAACAACACCAATTAATTGAGTTTGTTGCGCTGCAACATAAAAATCAAGCTGACAGAGAATCACGCTATGAGCAGTTAAAAAAGCAAAATAAAACCATTGCCAACAACCATTTTTATTTAGGCAAAGGTAAGCAAATAGAAGAAGCGATGTTGTCTCCATCGGGTGATAAGCTTGTTGTGGTGATAGCGGATGAACGCTCGTGGCGAGAGTCGGGCGATATTATGCCCAATTACGTAAGCCAAGATGGTCATATTGAATCAGTACCAGCACGCAGAAAGGTTGCTGATTCAAAAAGCTATTCATCAGACGTTATTTTCATAGATATTGCAAAGCATACTCAAACAACATTGAACTACAACACGCTTCCAGGGTTTGATGAAGATGTGCTCGAGGCGGTTAAACAAGAAAATGCAAAGGCAAAGGGAGAAACCTACGAATCAGTAAATGCACCTAGAGATATTAATCTGATCTCTAGTTGGGGCATTGCACATGAGCGTATTCGTTGGAATAACGCCGGCGATAATGTCGCTATTATGTTGGAAGCTTGGGACAACAAAGACCGGTGGATCGCAACCATTGATTTTGAAAACAACAAGCTGGTTTCTCAGCATAGGTTGCACGACGACGCTTGGGTAAACTATGCCCATAATGACTTTGGTTGGTTGAATCATTCAAATACCTTGTATTACCTATCTGAACAAAGTGGTTACAGCCATATTTATACCAAAGAGCTGGGTGGCAAAGCGCGCCAGCTAACCAAAGGTAAGTATGTTGTTTCAGACCTAACAATCTCAAAAGACGATAAGCACATTTACTTTAAGGCTAATGTTGAACATCCTGGGCTCTACGAAATTTATCGTATCAATGCGCAGACGGGGGAGCGTGAGCAATTAACTAATCTAGATGGTATGACAGATTACAGCTTGAGCCCTGACGGGCAGAAACTACTATTAACTCACTCAAAAATTATGAGTCCAGAGGAGTTATATGTTGTTGATGTTAAGCCAAACAGCGGAGAAAAGCGTTTAACGAATACTATCTCTGATGCGTTTTTGAACAAAAAACTGATAGCCCCTAAGATAGTTGCGGTACCATCAAGCCACGGTGAAGAGCCGGTTTACGCGAGAGTGTATTACCCCGCGGATTACGTAGAAGGTGAAACAGGCAAAAAACGCAAAGCGGTTATTTTCAACCATGGAGCAGGTTACACGCAGGATGTTCACATGGGCTGGTCGTATTACTTCCGCGAATTTATGTTCCATTCATTGCTAGCCAGCGAAGGTTACGTGGTTATGGATATGGATTACCGGGCATCAAAAGGGTATGGGCGAGATTGGCGTACGGCAATCTATCGTCACATGGGTAAACCTGAAATTGAAGACTTAGCAGATGGTGTTAAATGGATGGTTGAAAATACCAATGTTGATGAGCAAGCTGTTGGTACATATGGTGGCTCCTATGGTGGTTTTATGACATTCATGGCATTGTTTAAACAACCAGATTTGTTTAAAGCGGGTGCGGCAATTCGCCCAGTAACTGATTGGGCATATTACAATACGGGTTACACGGCGAACATACTTAACCACCCAGATGTCGACCCAATTGCGTACAAACGTAGCTCTCCAATCTATTTCGCTGAAGGCTTGAAGAATAAACTGTTAATTAATGCGCCGATGCTTGACGACAACGTATTCTTCCAAGATGTCGTTAGACTTGTTCAACGCTTAATTGAACTTGAAAAGCAAGATTTTGAAACGGCAATTTACCCAGTTGAGCCACATGGATTCAGGCAGCCATCTAGTTGGTTAGACGAATATCGACGAATTTATAAGTTGTTTAAAGAGACTCTTTAATATTGAGAAGCCAGCGTCAAGCTGGCTTTTTTATATTAAAAACGAGCAGTTATAAAAATCTCTATTACACTATATAAAAAATTTTATTAAGGATAATGTTCAATGCACTTGCTCAAATTTTTTCCCCTTACATGTCTAGTTTTGTCTGGATGTATGACTAACGGTTCACAACCCTCAGATCAGAAAAACAGTGTAATTGGCGCCTACAGCATGTTAGCACCAGCCAGCAGTGACGGGTTTATTGTTTATGGACGTTTAATAATTAATGGCGTTTTAGCGTCGTCAGAGCAATGTCCAAAATTGACTGATACTCATGGAAATGTGGTGAAAAGTACCATTCGTGCGTTCAGACCAGATGAAACGTTATTCCCCGTTACGGTTTGTGAATCAACACTGGCGCTAGACACTCAGTACCAAGTTGAAAACTCAGAATTTATGCTGTCGAGCGTTTCTAAAAATCCAACCAAGATACAAATATTTGGGGATACAGGCTGCAAAACTAAAGACTGTAAAAGTGCTTCAGCAAAGCCATTTGGCAAACTAGCCGACTTGGGGGCAAACGCTAGAGCAGATATTATTTTACATATGGGCGATTACAATTATCGTGGTACGTCAGGCAGCATTGAGGGTGATACCTATGCTTATGACGCGGGTGATGGCGGATATGGCGGTCCGTCATGTGGCTTAGAGGAAACCTACTATAGCCAAAATGCGGTGAATAGCCCAAAACCAGATTCATGGCAAAGTTGGCAACAAGACTTTTTTGAACCTGCAAAGCGATTAATGCAAACAGCACCATTTGTATTTGCTAGAGGCAATCATGAATTGTGCTCGCGCGCCGGAATTGGTTGGTTTTACTTTTTTGGCCCGGGCTCTCAGTTACAAGGTGGGGTTACACAGCAAGTATGTCCAGATCAGGGTAACTTTGATGCACCACCAAAGGCAGCAAAAGATCATATTGCCATGATCAAACCATACAATATTGGTTTAGATAACATCAATATTTGGGTATTCGACTCAGCCAATGCTTGTGATGACAAAGATACCAATTCACTCACCGCAGACTACACAAAACAGTTTAATGAAATCAATGCGTTTGCCAGTACATCATCAAAACCCACTTGGTTGATGACCCACCGTCCAATTTGGGGTGTAAATGGCGGCAAACCAATTACGACGATCAATAAGCAGTTACAAAGCGCTTTAGCCAATACTCAATTGGGCAAACTCGACTCCAATATTAGGTTGTCTTTATCAGGCCATATGCATATTTACCAATCAGCGACGTTTAGCGCCGATTCTGGTCGCCCTCCACAATTAGTTGTTGGTAATAGTGGAGTGAGCTTAAGCGATAAGACCAAAAACGTGAGTTTTCCTATGCTAGTTGACGGGCAAAAAGCACTGATGAACGTTGAAGGCAAGCATGGCTTTTTGAACGTTGAATTATCACCGGATGCGCGTCAGTGGCGTGGGGAGTTTATTGATAAAAAAGGACAGGTCTTTCTTACTTGCGGTTCGACAAACACCGGAGATAGGGAAAGGTTGTGCAAGTAAAAACAAAATAATTTGTCGTATGGAATTATATCAGGCCACACTGCTTAAGTGTTGGCCTGAGAGTAGGTTGTTAACGCAGATAAACCTCAAATTGTCCTGATTCAGTACCTTTCATCATGTTATTACTCCATGTAGTGTCCGTATCAACTATAGTTACACCCGAGCTTTTTATTGCTGTTTTTGAGTCATAAGACTCCCCGTACAATGGGATGTGAACTTTACCTTCAATACAATTAGAAAAAATCACATCTTTCGAAAGGTCATCTGTGAGTGGATGACAATTTTCAGCGCTTCTCAAGGAAGTAATGTCTGCTGATGTCCATGTATAATAGTATTCATCCCCAGCAACTATTAAAAGCTCGGTTGCTTTATCAAGTAAGGATTGCCATTTTGCTGCTTTTAAATGTGCACTTGAATCTTTATTCGTTAGGTTATCTACTGGCGTTCCTTGACCATATTTATAAACAGCTGCTAATTGCCAGCCCCCCCCATCCAAGCTTCCGTTACAGTATGCCCCTTGATAAGGTCCTGTTGTCGTTCTATCTTTACAAACTAATGGTGAAGGTTGAGATGTTTCTACTTTAGCAAGTTTAAAATCACCTTTGCTACCTGATTCATCATACCATGTGCCAATATAGCTGCCATTGCTTTGCTTACTTCCCATCATGAAGCGGGTTGTGGTGCCTGTTGCATACTCTAGTTTGATTAGGTTTTCATTTAAAAAACGTGTAGTGCCTGTCAGTACCTCGTTACCATCAACAGAGGCCCATTGGTTGTCTATTTGAGAGATCTGTTTTGTAAATTGATAGCTGTTACCATCGATTACACCATTAAGTGTAGAATCAAACTCTAAGTTATATTCCGTTGCGAACGTGGCACTAGATGCCAATGCCATGGTCAGTAAAACGTTAAATTTCATCGTGATATCCATATTATTGTAAGTCCGCGACGAGTATACGTGAACTACCTAGTATAGATATGAGACATTGTACCTTTAACATGTACTCTATATCTCATGTGGATGAGGAAGTAACGTTAAATTTCTTGCATAAATTTTATTTACTTTTCTCATCAAGAATTCAGAAATTTACAGTGAACAACTATCAATGAATTTATTCATTTTCCATATCTGCTCTGACAGATAGATGAAACATAGCTGTAATAGTTTTTAATGGGTGCGGATTGCTTGAAATAGCAGCATTGTGAAATGAAAGCTGTAGTGAACTCACAGACGGCAGTGTGGTTGCCATTGATGGAAAAAGGCTAAAAGGTTCATTTAAACAGCCAGATAGAAAAGATGCTATCCACATTGTCAGTGCATTTGCCTGTGAAAATGGCGTGACGTTAGGTCAATGTAAGACCGACTCGAAGTCCAATGAAATCACCGCAATCCCTGAATTTCTAAGGTTATTAGAGCTAAAAGGTTGCTTAGTGACGATTGATGCGATGGGCTGCCAAAAGGAGATTGCGAAGCAAATTATAGGAAAAGAAGCAGATTATTTGCTGGCCCTCAAAGCCAATCAGGGCTGCTTATTTGAACAAGTGAAGCAGCTCTTGCAACCAGAAATATCACGCCAGATAGCGACTGATAGCTTATTAAGTGAAGTAGATTATCAACGAGGTCGAGAAGAATTCAGAGCGGCTGTTGTCTGTCATAAAATGGCTTAAATTCCCGCAAGTGCTAGCTGGCCCAATTTACAAAGTGTAGGCGTGATAGTGTCTTACCGTAAAACGGATAACCAACAGCAAGGTGAATTAACATATCGATATTACATCAGCTCAGCGAACTTAAGTGCGCAAAGGCTAGCTGAAGCCACGCGAGCACATTGGTATATTGAGAACAGTCTTCATTGGTGTTTGGATGTGGCGATGAATGAAGATGGTTGCCGTATACGCCGTGACGGAGCAGCAGAAGTGTTTGCTGGAGTAAGGCATATTGCATTGAATTTATAGAAGAAAGAGACATCCTTTAACAAAGGCGTGCGCGCTAAACAGCTAAAAGCAGCTAGAAACGAGTACTATCTAGAAAAGGTATTAAATAGCAAGTGATTGTTCATGCTCTTGCCCTGGTTCAAAACCCTAAGCGCAGCGCTTTGGGTTTCTTCGCTTCTCGTTAATTTAATAGCATATTCAGTGAAATATATTTGAATGCAGATTTTCACATTCTTATTTATGGTGCGTCAAATATATGTGAATAGGCATCAGTTGATAAATATTCACAACATTACACTTAAAATTATAGGAAGCATTATGTCTAGAGCAACTAATGAATTAGCAAGTATACCTTTTGGCAGTTTAATAGGTGGACCGTTAACAGCCGCAGTAGAAGCACAAGCTATAGCCGCGCAAACTAGTATGGACTTTATCCAGTCTGTTGGCTTCGTTAAAGATTCCGTCAGTGGTGAGTCGAAAGTGCGTACCGTCGACTTTAGCTATGAAAGAGCAAAAGAAGGTGGAACAGAAAATGAGTTAGAAACCGTGAAACTCAACATCCCAATTCTCACTATTGTGCCAATTCCATACTTGAGAATTGATACATTAGATGTAGATTTCACAGCAAATATTAGTGCTAGTAGCACCAATTCATCTTCATCGAATAGTTCAACAAATTTTGGTGCGAATGCTTCAGCTTCATATGGTTTTGGACCTTATAAGGCTCGTTTCTCAGCCAGTTATTCGAGTAAAAAAAGCTCTTCATCCTCTAGAGATTCTAGATATTCGGTTGAATATAACATGAATGTTAATCTTCATGCGGTGCAAGATGATATGCCCGCGGGTATGGCAAAAATTTTAAACCTTTTGGAAGATAGCATCTCGGCTCCTACTCCAACTCCATAACTTCTTATTTTGTAGTAAGAACTAATGTAATCGGGAGCCTGTGAAAATGGGTTCCATTTCAATAAAAATGGAATTAAAAATGACTAAGTTGAATGACGTCCTTGGTGGAATATTATGTAACTTAAACGAAGCGAGATTAACCGCTGATATTGATGCAAAAGCGATGAGTAATGTATATAAAAATGATCAAATGTTGAAGCATTTCTCTACTCCTAGAGCTCAAATTAAAGAGTTTGAGCTTGATTTGACTTGTGCTGTTGTGGGCATCAACCTGAATGAACATTATTACTTAAAAGAACAAAAAGAGGAGATTCTTGGGAGCTTAGCCTCAACACTATCAAGCTCTTTAATAGAAAAAACGATAGAACTCTTAGGTATAAATGGAGCATCACAAACGCAATTACAACATGTAAATTCACTTTCAGATAATTTGACTGGTTATCTGAAAGATCTGCTCATAAATCATGGCGTCCTAGAGCATCTTGGAAATATAGAAATAGCATCGGCACATGAAGATATAAAGGCGTTTTATCATAATTTTATATACAGCAAGAATACTGAAAACATCGAAATAAATATAATTGAAATAGATGCTAATAATGAAATAGAAGTGACCATTGCAGCCGACTTACATGAATGGTTACAGTCGATAACCTCTCAACTAGGTAAGTTAAATGAAGCTGGTTTAGATGTTGAAGTAGCAGCTGACAAACTACTTCAGCGACCCGAACACACTTTGTGCACGTTACGATTAAAGGGAGATTTTCGTAATTACATATGGCGTGAAACAGGTTATGAAAACGGGCAAATTGAAGCAATTTTAGTTGAGGAGTAGGGCACATGTCTTTAAATAAATTAATAGGATTTAATGATCTCATAAGCGGTACTTTGGCCGATTTTATTGATGCAGAGCACCAATCTGCACGTTCAACATTAGAAATGATTGAAAGCTTGGGTTTCGAAAAAAATGAAGTGGGAGAAACCACTTTGAAAATGGTTAGCTTCATGACTACTTCGTACGATGAGCATGGTAAGCCAAAGAGACTAAAACACCATGTACCACAGCTGTCACTGCTACCTATACCTTTAATGAAAACTAGTGAGGCTGAATTAGAGTTTGGTGTAAAGATAAATGATTTTGAAGAAACAGACTTATTGTCAAGCCCTATATTAGTCGATCCCCATGATGCCGACATTCAATCAAAACGATTTCGTATGAAAGCTTCTATAGGGCGAATGGATGTGCCGAATGGTAATACCAACGGCACCTCAAAATTAGATATGAGAGTTAAGTTGAAACTTGAGCCAGCTGATTTCCCCGCCGGTATCACAAACCTACTGCATCTGTTGGAGCGTTCGACAAATACAGAGGAAATAGAAGCTGCAAACACGATTGATTATCAGGAGGTGAGGAATGCAGAATAATCGAAAAGATGATTATGTTGGCGTCGGAAAGATCCCATGCCCGGAGTGTCGGGCATCAATTGTGTTGGACTGGAGGTTGTTAAGCATTGGACACAACCCGCATTGTTTGCATTGTGGCCTGACACTAAAATGTGACTTGCAGAAATCGACGGAAGCGCTAGGGGCTGCAGCTCAATTAAATCAGCATTTTAAGTTAGCTCACCAGCATTACGAAAAGGCAAACCCAAAAACAAGAAATTAAGTGATTGAACCAAAAGGAGGAATTGAGATGGGATTTTTGAATCGTAATAATGCTGTACATATAGAGCGACTCGTAGCACAAAAAATAGAAATAGATAATATCCATATTGGAAGTTTGGTTGATATGGCGCCCCATCCAAATAAAAAGTTTGCTTACAGTGCATCGATTTCGGGTGATTGGGTGTTAGTGGGAGCTTGTGGTGCAATAGCTTCAAATGTAAGCGAGTCGGGTGTAGCTTATTTGTATCGAAATACAGAGTCAGGCTTGCAGTTGTTTCAAACGCTGACTCCAACTACTGGGCAGCGGAATTTACAGTTTGGTTTTTCGGTGTCTATTGATGGCGATGTCGCAATCGTTGGAGCGAGGGGAGATAGCAGCATAACTCGCAATGGTGGTAGTGTATATGTTTATCACTATACTCAAGAGGTGTGGCAGTTAAAAGATATTATCCGAGCTGGAGATGGTGCTAGCAATGACTTTTTTGGTGGTGTTGTGGCTATAAACGGTGAGCGGATATTAGTTGGCGCTAGCCGTCACGGAGTGGCTGGCGCTGCCTACTTATTTGAGTTTGATACTGAGACGGAACGTTACACTCAGACCTGTAAGTTTCAACCTGAAGATTTAACTCCAAATGCTTTATTTGCTTCTTCAATCGCTTTGAATAAAGATAATTTAATTGTTGGCGCATATGGAGGAAACAAAAACGGAATCTATTCTGGTTGTGTGTATAGTTATAGGTTAGTTGCTGGAACATGGCAGATGCAAATCCTGTATCCAGACAAGAGTGCTGAATTTGACTACTTCGGAGCTGCACTCTCTCTACATGACAATACTTTATTAATTAGTGCATATGGTCATGATGGGGTAGGTAAAAACACTGGCGTGGTACATGTCTTTTCCTTAGTTGAAGGAAGTTGGGAGCAAACAGATTCATTCGAACCCGTTAATACAAAGTCTGGAGCGTGTTTTGGTCGACAGCTAGACTTTGATGGAAAGCATGCACTGATAGCATCCCCAAATCAAGAAGGGGGTACATACTACGTATATAAAAATGAACCTACAGGCTGGGTAGAAGTTGCTAAGTTCGATCGGCTTATGCCGGATAGTGGTCTTGGTGTGACCGCAGTTTTGCAAGATAACAAAGTTTTTTTAGGCTTTCAGGGGAATGGTTTTTCTGGATTAGCATATTTACTGACGTTTCAGGATAGCATTAATGTGGCTGAAAGTATTTCACACAACCATCAATCTATTGATGTCATCTCCGAAAAGTTAGTAGAGACAAAACAAGCGATAAGCAATCTTGACCAGTCACTTGACAATGTCTCTAAAGAGTTTTTTAGCACATGGGTTACACAATGCAAAATTTCTCCTGATGACCGAACTGTTGGGGATGAATTTGGAAACGTGGTGGCTCTTGGGGATAACACGCTTGCCATAGCCGCAGTTGGTATAAATGGAGGCTCTGGTGCTGTTTATGTGTATTCGTTACAAGGTAATAACTGGCAACAACAGGCAAAAATACAACTTGACGATGCAAAAATGTTTGATGAATTTGGTAGTTCAATCGCCCTTTTTGAAAACACTTTAGTTATTGGAGCACCAGGTAGGGCTATTGATACTAATGTTAAAGGTACTGTTTATGTTTATGTATGTGATGGGAACAGTTGGAACCTTCAAGAAACTTTAATAGCTAACGACATGAATGGGGTAAGTGATTTTGGCCATTGTGTCGCACTATACGGTGAAACGCTTGTTGTTGGTGCTCCATCAACAGATTCTATGGGCGCCGCTTATGTTTTTGTTAGGGAAGGGCAGCACTGGCGTCAATCAATCAAATTACAGCCTAGCAATAGCGGAGATAAATTTGGTTATAGTGTGGCACTCGATGAAAACACCATGGTTATTGCTGCACCTCACGCTGACTCTCAATTAGAAACGCAAACTGGGGCTGTTTATGTTTACGGGCGTGCCAACAATGAATGGTTTGAACATTCGGTTATACAAGCTCACGATGCTCATTCGCAGGATAAATTTGGAAGTACTGTTGCAATTGACAGCGACATAATTGCGGTCGGGGCTTTACGCTCTACTGCTGGCGCCGTATACGTGTTTGGTAAAGAAGGTGAGGGTTGGTTCGAACAAGCAAAATTGCAAGCTCATGCAGGCCAACATAATAATTATTTTGGAAACGCTTTATCTTTAGAGCAGAATACTTTAGTGGTTGGAGCTGTTTATTCACAGGGAAATGGTGCGGCCTATGTTTATAAACGTTTCGGCGCTGATTGGAGTATGAGGCAAAAACTAAGATCACCAGCAGCAAATAACAAAAAACGCTTTGCGTATTCGATAGCGTTATGTGGTGATACTTTAGTTGTTGGCGAACAACTAGACTACAATGAGGATAGTGACGTGCATGTGTTTAACTGTATTAGCTCAAATCTAAACTGACAGACACCGCTAGAAAACGGGAAACAGTCAGGTCAAGTCTGAGCTAGTACAGTTTAACTGTGGTTCAGCTTAGACTGGTTGACACGCCATTATGAGTTTTCATTGAGATTGGCAAAACTTACAGATGAGCGACACACGAGTATGACACTTATATTATTTCTAAAACCTTAACCAAGACATTATGCGTCTTAGTTAAGGTATAAATGTGTAAAGTAAAAGTTATCGTCTGCCTTGAATAAGCAGTTTTCTGACTCGAGGGTTGGTTATTTTCTCTAAGTCACTGTTTGAAAGGTTAAATGGCTTAAAGGCATTATTTTCTGAGTTCCCTTTTAGGATCTTGGAAAAAGCTCTTTCAAAGTAGAGTTGTTCCCCTTCGTGGCCGCTTGGTGTCAAACCATATACCTTGATGATGTACTCTGTATTTGGTTCTTCATATTCGAATGTGACAGAATTGCTAGGTTCATCTATAACGCCGACAGAATAGCCAAGTATCACGTCATATAAATTATAAATAACCATATAAACGTCACTCGGAAGCATCTCATATGCCGTTGTTAGCGTAAGCTTACTTTGATCATTGTTTATAGAAAGTGAATTGTCGTCATTCTTGAATATAGAATGGTGTTCGGTTTTTAATACGGTATCTGCAATGATTTTTAATTGGGCATTGCCTTCACCCTGTGGTTTTATAAGCCAATAACCTGCTTTAGCATTGCTAACGCTCATGAGGTACATGTTACTTCTTTTCACTATTTTTACATTTGGATCAAATTCATCAATAACGCTACCGCTAGGGTCGGTAACAATAGCAGATAGTACGTCAGAGCCGAGTTGAGAAGTATTTCGTGAAATTACAATATTCACTTCTTTTTGCGGGGTATCAAAAAAGTAACCAAATTGATTATCTGGCTTACTGAAGTCAATGGGTCTGATATCTATCAGTTCACTCTCAGCTCTACTTTCTGTCAACACTAACTCTGTTACAGTTGCAACATCATCTTTGCTGATATCATAGACTGTTCCCCCAGTTGTCTCAGCCATTTCTTTAAGCAAGTAGTCATTATTGGTGCAGCCTCGTGGGTTTGATAGTATGGTATTAACTTTTATATCTTTTGAATAACTCTCGAGCGATTTTATAGCGGATTCATAAAGTGGCTTATCTATATCTTCATGCATAGAGGCATCGGTGTAAGAGTGGATTATTCCCCCAATATGATAACGAGGTTTTATAAATTCGTTAATTGAAGCGTTGATTGCTCTGCCATGAGCTTCCGGGCAATCCCCCCCACCACTCACTTGGATAGCATTAACGTAACTCAAAAATTGCTCAGCATCACATGTTTTTTTGATTGAGCTGACATTGTCTTTAAAAGTGAGTAATGAAAAATTATAAATTTGATCGTCACTTGAGCTAGACAATAAATAGTTGACCTCTTTCTTCACTTCACTTTTTACTTGAGCAATGTCATTTGACATACTTCCAGTATCGTCAATCGCAAAGTGTACCTTTAAATGTTCGCTTAAAAGTGATTTAAATGCTTTATTTTGTTCCTCAAGGGAGCGAGCCTTTATTTCCTCTTCTATTTTAGCTATGTATTCTAAAGAGTTGTCATAAATCGTACGTCGGCAAGCATTACCCTCCTCACACGCATAAGATAGAGAAAATAAACCATCGACTATCATATTCCAAGCTGAAAACGCGTCGCAGTTCACTAGTTTCTCGACTATTTCCGGTACTATCCCGTATGGGTTTTCAATTGGCGTGTATTTCGAATTCATGTAGTCATCCCTATTATTAATAAGCATCACTTTCATTTTTCCCCTGGTAGATTTGTGAATGGTATCCGCTATTTCGCTTTCATTTTCGTCAATTAGCCGCGTAGCTATTGTAATGTTCCAGAACGCTTGGCGTAGTGGAGGAGCAGCTGTGTGAACTTTTTTGTCAGTAGAGGGCACTGCAAATGTTAAAAAAGGCCATAATAATAGAATGGCTGCGGTAATAAATTTCATAATCAAAGTCCTTATATAATGTTTCGATACACGCAACTAGACTGAGTCTTGAGCAAGATCGATGTGCTTATGTTGATCTGCTGAACGTCATAGATGGCATCATTCAAATAAGTTTTGCACTAGAAAGTAAATACTGTGTAAATCTTATTTGTGTATAAATTGTATTATTTATGTTTGTTTTTTGTATTACACGGAATTACACTTATCACTAATCTAGATCAGGTAACTGTTATTTCTCTATAGACAGCTCTTAAGAATCAAGTAGATAATATAGCGCTGTGCTTACAGCTGATTAGCTCACCTCTAGACAGAAATTGTTTCTTACTTGCGGTTCTACAAACTCCGGAGATAGGGAAAGGTTGTGCAAGTAAGAACAAAATAATTTGTCGTATGGAATGATATCGGGCCAACACTGCTTAAGTGTTGGCCTGAGAGTAGGTTGTTAACGCAGATAAACCTCAAATTTTCCTGATGATATACCTTTCAAATCACCTTTTGTCCAAGTTGTGTCCGGATCAACGATAGTAAGACGCGAAACGTTAAATTTCTTGCATAAATTTTATTTACTTTTCTCATCAAGAATTCAGAAATTTACAGTGAACAGCTATCAATGAATTTATTCATTTTCCATATCTGCTCTGACAGATAGATGAAACATAGCTGTGATAGTTTTTAATGGGTGCGGATTGCTTGAAATAGCAGCATTGAGAAATGAAAAAATAGTTTTACCTAAATTAAATTTAGCAAAATAAATTAGTTAGACTAAACTCGTGTTGTAAACAAGATGTTTGTGAGCAATGAATAAGCTGGACGCTGTTTTTCTCACTCCCAAAGATAGAAAGCGCTCAAATTTGATTGGTTAAATTTTGTTCGTCACTGTGCGAAAGATGTGTATTAATTTTTTTAGGGAAGGTGAAACAGGCTATTAGCTAAGATTGAAAACTCCCAATGTTAAATAAATGTTATTTTAAGGGTGTTTTTATTTATTCTTAGTGTTAGTATCAAAGCATAATCACTATAACATTTATTTTCGATAGAAATTGTTTTGTAGTTCTGTGGTCGTTAATTCGAGATTATCGGTTTCTTTCGGGTGGCTTTAGGTTGGTAAATAATCCATTTAAAGTCAGTTGATTGGGGCAGTTTTTTGGCGCGTGCGTTAGGCGTGTTGATTACCCATATTGGTTCGTGTTGCTAAGCATGTTTTCTAGCATCACTTGGTTGAGAAAGTTTATTAATTGCGCTTTTTTGACCATTTGGCATATCGAAACGGTTCCTGTAAGGGCTGTAGTAATCGTTAATGGGCATGGAATGAAAAACAATATAGTGGCTTCTTTGGCCTTTTTGGCTGAAACTCGTGGCAATGACGTTGCATATCAATATTTCTTCGAAGATGACCAACCTGCAAAAGTTCTCACTTACTCGCAACTAGACTCAAATGTAAGGCGTATAGCATTACAGCTCTCAATGTATTTTAAACGCGGTGATAGGGCATTACTGCTTTATAACTCTGGTTTTGAATTTATTGAAGCTTTCTTTGCTTGTTTATATGCAGGAATTATCCCAGTACCAGCCTATCCGCCTAAGAAGAATCAAAACACAGACAGGTTACGTGCCATCATTTTGGATGCGGGTGCAACAGGAGCGCTAACAAGCGACAAAATCAATGAAATTGCGCGCCCACTTCTAGAAGCTGAGCCAACACTCAGTGAATTGCCAATTATTACCACTGATAATTTTGAACAGTGCAGCGATGAACAAACGCCCTGGCAACACATAGACATACAAGCACAAGATCTTGCTTTTTTGCAGTACACATCAGGCTCAACGGGTAGCCCAAAAGGGGTTATGGTCAGCCACGGCAACATCATGGACAACGAGCAAATGATGAAAGTGGCTTTTGAGCACGACAGTAACAGTAAAATTGTCAGCTGGTTGCCGCACTTTCACGATATGGGGTTAATATTTGGAATTATGCACCCGATCTACATCGGTGCGCCTGCCACATTGATGAACCCCACTTATTTTTTACAAAAACCATTAAGGTGGCTAAAGCTACTCAGTGATACCAAGGCTGTGACTTCAAGCGCCCCCAATTTTGCTTACGATTTATGTGTCGACACCATTAAAGACAGTGAACTTGCCAATTTAGACTTATCGCACTGGCGTTCTGCGCTTAATGGTGCGGAGCCTGTAAGAGCAAGTACTTTGGAGCGCTTTTATCAAAAATTTAAACAATGTGGTTTAAGACGAAATAGCATTTCTCCTTGTTATGGCATGGCGGAAACGACCCTATTCGCAACAGGAAGTAAGCTACTTGAGCGGACTTCTGTGTTGAGTTTGGATGCACAACAGATTCAATCTGGTAACGCGGTCGTACTTAAACAGCCTCAAAAAGAGGAAGCGTTTGTTGATGATGACGGTGGATATTACGCCGTTTCTTGCGGACAAAGCTGGCAAAATCATGACGTTATAATCGTTAATCCAGAAAACAAACAACGCTGTGAAGACTATGCGGTTGGCGAAATTTGGGTTAAAGGCGCAAGTGTTGCACAAGGATATTGGCAAAATGAGCAAGCAACAAAGGAAACGTTTCGAGCTTATACCGCTTGTGATAACTCCGGGCCTTTCTTGAGAACTGGCGATCTAGGCTTTATTGCCAATGAGCAGCTGTATGTAACTGGCCGTTGTAAGGATGTGTTGATCTTTAATGGCAAGAACTATTACCCTCAAGACATCGAATTGAGCGCGAGCGAATGCCATGAAGCATTAGATAGCAATGGTGGTGCAGCATTTTCAATTCAAACACCAAGTGATGAAGAAGGCCTCGTCGTTGTACAACAAGTGAAACGTACATTTGTCAGAAAGCTAAATAGTGAAGCTATTTTCTCTGCAATAAATCAGGCTATTGTTGAACAGCATGGTGTGATGCCTTATGAAGTTGTATTAATAAAACCTGGCCGCATTTTGAAGACTTCTAGTGGCAAAATCCAACGTCAGGAAAATAAACGCCATTATTTAGCGAATGAGTTTGAAGTTTTGGCACGAAGCAGGGATGAGGTTGCAGTCGTAGACCTTGATAAAGAGTCATTACAGAGCGACAGTAAAGCGTTATACGAGCAGGTAGTTGCAGCAGTTAAAGAACATATTGCATTTGAGGTTGATAAAAAGCCAGAGCAGCTAGATGTGAGTGCCTCGTTTGTGTCGTTTGGTGTTGACTCCGTTAAAGCCGTACGTATCTCTGGCGAGTTAATGGAACACTTTGATATAGAGCTCGGTGCGACTGTGTTGTATGAGTACCCATCAATAGCACAGTTGTCAGCGTATTTATCTCAAAATGATAAAGTTAAGCGAAGTTTTGACCAAGCTCTAATTGCAAGCGGCGAAATCAACCAAAGCGAACATAGTCTAAAACAAAGTGCCGATGAGCGAGACTTAGAAGAAACAGCGGACATTGCTGTGATCGGTATGGCATGCCGCTACCCCAAAGCGGAAAACATAGATGCGTTTTGGCAGTTGCTCATTGACAAAGAGGACGCTATATCTCTGCCAGAGTCGGTTCGTAAGGCCCTGTGTCCGAGTATCGAAAGCTCAAGAATGGGTGGCTATGTTAAAAACATTGAGTGTTTTGATGCGGCCATGTTTTCCATCTCACCCACTGAAGCAAAGCATATAGACCCACAACATAGATTGTTATTGGAAAGTAGTTATCATGCAATTCAATCGGCAGGTTATCAGCCTTCGGAGCTGTCGGGCAATAACATCGGCGTATATGTCGGTATTTCACAAAATGATTATTTTTTACTTTCGCAACAAACGAAAAAAGAGAACCCGTATCTAGGCACGGGCACGGCGTTGAGCATCGCCGCCAATCGTCTTTCGTACACTTACAACTTTACAGGTCCGAGTGTGGCCATTGATACCGCATGTTCATCGTCACTGGTGGCTTTGCATCAAGCAGTACAAGCGATCCGTAACGATGAGACGAATGCAGCTTTAGTTGCAGGAGTTAATTTGATCCTCAGCGATGAAGTAACCAATGCTTGTGATAACGCGCAAATGCTCGCCGATGATGGGCATTGTAAAACCTTTTCCGATTCTGCTAATGGTTATGTAAGAAGTGAAGGGATAGGCTGTATTTTATTGAAGCCGTTATCAAGCGCGCTTGCCGAGAAAGATCATATTTATGGTGTGATAAAAGGCAGTGCCGTCAATCAAGATGGTCGTAGTAATGGGATAACGGCACCCAATGGGCTCTCTCAACAAGCAGTGATCAAAGATGCTATACAAAACGCAGGGATCACAGCGGCGGACGTTCAATATGTTGAGTGCCATGGCACAGGCACTGAGTTGGGCGACCCAATTGAAATATCGGCATTAAACAAAACCTATGGACAAACCAAAACGAAGCAATCTCCATTGGTTTTGGGGGCTGTGAAGGCCAATATAGGTCATTTAGAGTCTGGAGCAGGGATTGCCGGTGTGATAAAAACCTTGCTATGTATGCAGCATCGACAGCTCCCAGGCCAACGCTATGTTGAGCACCTAAATACACATGTGAAATGGTCGCAGTTACCGTTGTCCGTGCTAGGTCAAACGCAGACTTGGCCCAAACTAAACAATGAGCAAATGATCGCCGGTGTTAGCTCGTTTGGCTTTGGAGGGACAAATGCCCATGTCATTTGTGCTCAAACTCCCACTAATTATGATTATCCTAAGCTGAATATTGAAGCCAATAAAGCGCTGTATGTATTGCCGTTATCGGCAAAAAATCCAGACAGTATGCAGGCGCTCGCTGCGAGTTATGCTCAGTCGCTAGCACATAAAACAGACGATGAGTTTGATGCACTGATATATAACAGCGTGCTAAAACCGCAATTTTCAGAGTACCGCTCGGGCTATTTTGGTGCATCACGAAAAGAATTAGTCCAAGCCTTAAAGGCAGGCATGCAGACTCCTCAAAAAAGGGGGGAACGCAAACAAACGTTAGTATTTGCATTTACAGGTCAAGGCGCACAGTACACGAAAATGGGCTTGAGTCTATATCAAACTCAAGGCGTTTTTAAATCGGCCATTGATGAATGTGACCGTTTGCTTTTACCAAGTTTTGATGGTTCGCTGATTGATGCGCTGTTTGGCGAAAATTCACAAGCGCTTTTAGAACAAACTAAATGGACTCAAGTTGCTTTGTTTTCGCTTGAATATGCGCTGGGCAAGTTGTGTTTGAGTTTAGGGCTCGAGCCAAAAGTGATGGTTGGTCACAGTGTAGGGGAATATGCCGCAGCTTGCTTGGCGGGCGTATTTTCACTGGAGGATGCGCTCACGCTTGTTTCTTCACGTGCAAATTTGATGCATAAGTTAGAAGCGTCTGGCAGCATGGTGTCAGCTCGGTGCGATGAACAGCTGGCTAAGCAGTTAGTCCAGAATTACAAAAATGAAGCCGCTATATCTGCTTATCATGGTCGCAGTGGCGTGGTGTTTTCAGGCAGTGATCACGCTATTAGTGAAATTTGTAAAGCACTAGAAAATCATCAAGTCAAATACACGCAATTGAATACCGCCAAAGCATTTCATTCGCCGTTGATGCGTCCAATGCTAGAGCAATTCGCTCATATTGCTAATTCCATTAAATATAATTTGCCGAAAATTGCATTTTTGTCTTCGGTAACAGGCAATATCGAAAGCAAACTCATTACTGATGCGCAGTATTGGATAGAGCAAATCATTCAACCTGTAGAATTTGCAAAAGTCATGGATGAGTTGAAATCAATAGATGATATATGCGTGTTGGAACTTGGGCCTAAACCCGTCTTATGTGCGTTGTTACAAGAAAATATCTCACGTAGTAATGACGAGCTACTCAGCTTGCTGACACATAAGCGCACTGATAATAGTTGTTTTGCAAACACACTGGCTCGTTTATATGAATTGGGCTTTGATATTAACTGGCAAGCGTTATATGGCAAATTTGATACGCCCAAAACACCTATGCCACTTTATCCTTTTGCCAAAACGCCTTACTGGATAACTGATGCTGTCACTCAAACGTTGCAACAAATACCAGCAGCTATATCCAGTTCAGATAGGGTGGAGGCTATTCAGGGCTTTGTACTTAATACGCTTTCTAAACAGCTATCCATAAGCGCCAGTGACATTCATCCAACTCAACCACTATTGGAGATGGGCGTAGACTCGTTAATGATTATGCAAGCGGTTCGTGCCTATGAAAAAGAATTTAATTTAGAGTTTAGCGTTAGACAGTTCTATGAAGAGCTCAGTACCGTTGAGCAACTGGTTGAATATATCGCTGCTCATAGCGATTATTTATTGGGGCAAAGTGAGCCTGTAGAGGCTGTCTCGTCAATTGAACAAACAAGTACCGTGAGTCATGCACAACAGTCGATGTTAGGTAGTGATTTTGCGCAAATTTTTAATGCACAACTACAAGCTGCAGCGAGCGTGACACACGAACAAGCAAGACTCAGTGTCGATTCAGTCGTTGCTCAACAATTACGGGTGATGCATTCAGGCAGCTCACAAACAATGGCGACCGCCCATTCACAAGTAGAGCCAACGCATGTTGCCCCGAGCACATTTAAACAAGCTGCTACGGGCAAGCAAACTACCAGTGTATTACCCGGTTTCCAAACTAAGCAAGTTAGCGCGTTTCATATGTCATCGCAGATAGCCGAACATCAAGCGCAGTTAGCCAAGCGATTTGTGGCAAAAACGAAAAGCTCAAAAGCACTGGTTGCCGAACATCGTGCTCATTTAGCTGATTGCAGAGCCTCTGCGGGTTTTAGGCTTTCGAGTAAAGAGATGTTGTATCCAATTTATTCAAAGCGCTGTCATGGTGCGCGTATTTGGGACATTGATGACAATGAATATATTGATATCACCATGGACTTTGGCGTGAATTTGTTTGGTCACAAACCTGAGTTCATAACACAAGCACTCTACGAGCAAGTAGATGCGGGCTTACAATTGGGTTTGGCAAGTACCAACGCATGTGAAGCTGCGAAACTGGTCAGCGAATTAACCGCCCTTGAACGGGTTACGTTTTGTAATTCGGGCACTGAGGCAGTAATGACCGCAGTGCGTTTAGCGCGCAGTAAAACAAATCGCGATAAAATTGTGCAATTTAATGGCGCTTATCACGGGCACTATGACGGGACGCTAGCCCATCCTAGTGAACAGGGCGTCGAGCCAATGTGCTCAGGGGTAAGACTTGGTTCGGTTAGCGACAACTTAGTACTAGACTACGGTGACGATGCGGCTCTAGATATTATTCGGGCAAACGCCAGTACAATCGCCGCAGTATTGGTTGAGCCTGTGCAAAGCCGCCATCCAGAATTACAGCCTTGGTCATTCTTACACAAGCTACGTGAATTGACGCAAGCGTTAGACATTGCCCTTATTTTCGATGAAATGATCACAGGTTTTAGGGCACATCCAGGTGGCGTACAGGCGTTACTTGGTATTCAGGCTGATATGGCGACTTACGGTAAAATAGTCGGGGGGGGCTTACCAATAGGTGTAGTTGCGGGCAGTGCGAAATATTTAGACGGTATTGATGGAGGTGTATGGCAATACGGAGATGCATCATTTCCGCAAGCAGATACAACGTTCTTTGCAGGTACATTTTGTAAACACCCACTGGTAATGGCCACAGCCAAAGCGGTACTTAGTGAAATAAAGCACAGAGGCGCACGCTTACAAGCAAGTATCGAAGATAAAACCACTTATCTGAAAGACACGCTCAATGATTTCTTCGTTAATGAGCAAGTTCCCATCACAATTGAGTCGTTCAGCTCTTTATTCCGCTTCAAGTTTAATCAGAACTTAGACGTATTCTTTTATGAAATGCTTAGCCGAGGCGTGTTTATTTGGGAGGGGCGCAACTGCTTTCTAAGTGATGCACATTCTAGAGAAGATGTTCAGCTGATCATTAAAGCGGTTAAAGACAGTGTATTAACTTTGAAAAAAGCGGGATACTTTGGCACGACAACAGAGCCTAACCACGACGTCACAGAATTCCCGTTGACGCAAAGTCAGCAGCAATTACTGGCACTGGCGCTAAGCTCTGAAGAAGGCGCAAAGGCTTATCATCTTCAGGCAACACTTAAGTTAGACGGGCAACTTGATAAAGCAAAGCTTAAAAATGCTATACAACAAGTACATGGCCAATTTAGCTTGCTTAACTGTGGTATAGATACAGGTAACCTAACGCATCAACTCGTTAATGTAGAACATGAACTGTGCCGTGAGTTTTCAATCACAAATACACAGGATCTAATGCCTTTATTGGATGAGTTGCGGTATCTACCTTTTAGCTTCGATAATGAACGCTTATGTCGATTCTCTGTTGTTACCGTCAATGACCAGGAGCACTATTTAACCCTTGTTGCTCATCACGTTTTATATGATGGGATCTCTTTATCATTAGTTTTAGATGCGGTGGCTAACAATTACAGTCTTTCTTCGAGCACGGCTTTAGAGCAAGGAGTCGCTTTTGGCCATTATGTTAGTGCATTGGAACACTATCTTGCATCCGGTGGCTATCTGCAAGACCAAGCTTATTGGTATGAGCAGCTAGCCGATTGTGAGCAAGTATTGCCACCAGTTGTGTCAGCGCAAATTTCAAAAGACACCTTTGAGGTAGAAAGCGTCGATATGTCTTTGAACGATGAAGTAATGGCAAATATATCGACACTCGCAAAGCAGCAAGGGTGCGGCCAGTTTGCAACGATGCTGGCGCTTTATATGTTGTGGTTGAACAAATTAAGCCAAGAGTCAATTGTATCTGTGGCTATTCCATCGTCTGATAGGTCGTTGCTAAATTTTATGAAAAGCGATGGTGTAGATATTGGTAAACTGGATACACATTTGGTGGGGTATTGCACGAATTTGCTGTCAATTGTCGTGGACTTCAAAACGATTAATAGCATTGGTGCGTTAATTAAACGCGTACAAAATACCTTGCTTAATGCTTTTGAACATCAACACTATCCTTATTCTCAATTAGTCAACAGTGGCCAGAATACGCCTAGTACCTTGTTCAACTTAGATAGGGTGGCAACGTTACCGAGTTTTGACGGACTGTGTACAAGTTCGATCGCAAGCAAAGCACGGTATGGTCAATTTAAGTTCAGTTTAAACGTACTTACGGTGCAAACGCACACAACCTTACAGGTTGAGTTTAACCGTTGCGCTTATAAGCCATCACAAATACAAAGTTATCTGGATAGTTTAATTACGTTATTAACAAATTTGCGCAGCAATGACCTAATTGATTCTGAAGCCTGTTCGTTGTTGAGCAATACAGATAGACAGATGTTGGTATCGCAACAGCTTGAAAATACGTACGAAATTCAACCACAAGAGAAAGTCAGTTTTATCTCTACCTTTGAACAGCAAACTAAAGCCAACGCAGAGAAAATTGCGCTTGTATGCGAGCAACAGCAATTGAGCTATTCAAGCCTGTCGTCAAAAGCTAACCGACTTGCTCACTATCTGATAGCGAAAGGTATAAAAGAGCATGATTTAGTGGCGATAGCGCTACCAAGACGCACCGACATGCTTGTCGCATTATTGGCTGTTATGAAAGCAGGCGCAGCTTTTTTGCCAATCGATTTAGCGTATCCTGCTGAGCGAGTAACAGGCATTTTACAAGATGCCAATGCCACCATGGTGATCTGTGATAGCACAAGCAATGATAGCGAGATACTAACGCATGCTCCATTTAAAGTGCTAGATATTGACAATGAGGCACTTGAAATTGACGCGCAAAATGATGACTCACCCACGGTTAATGTTTCATCAAATCATACCGCCTATGCTATTTACACGTCAGGTTCAACGGGTAAACCAAAGGGCGTTGAAATCAGCCACGGTAATTTACTCAATCTGTTAAATGCCATGCAACATGCGCCTGGAATAGAGGTGCAAGATAGGTTGTTAGCCATTACAACCATTGCATTTGATATTGCGATACTGGAGCTGTTTTTACCATTGTGTGTGGGCGCTACGGTAATTTTGGCTAATGAGCAAGAGTGTAGTGATCCGAGTGCGCTCATTGGTGTTATGCAAGCACAGCATATCAGCATGATGCAAGCAACCCCCACGTTATGGCGACTTTTACTCAAAACCAATAGTGAATGTGTGCACGACATTAAAGTACTTTGTGGTGGCGAGCCATTAGATAAACCCCTTGCTGACACTATTTTGTCAAATGGGGCTGAGCTTTGGAACATGTATGGTCCAACTGAAACCACAATTTGGTCTTCGGTTAAGCAAATCACCGATAAAGAAACCATTACGATTGGCGAAGGCATTTCCAATACTAGTCTGTTTGTGATGCCAAATAATGCTCGGCAAAATTCATTACCACTTCCCGCTGGGGTTTGGGGTGAGCTTTGGATTGGTGGTGCCGGCGTTGCAAAGGGCTACATTAACCGTGAAGAGTTAACGTCGCAGCGATTTATTGAGCATCAGTTCGCAGACTCAGCACATCACCTCGTTTATAAAACGGGTGATAGGGCAAGACGTTTAGTAAGCGGTGAGATAGAAATTCAAGGACGATTAGATCAGCAAGTTAAGCTAAACGGACACCGCATCGAACTTGGTGAAATTGAAAGCCAGCTTACTAAGCTAATTGGCACACAATATGTCAAAGCCTTGATTGTGCCTGTAGACAACGACGCACGCGCGCTAAGTATTTATTGTTTGAATGACAACCAGCAAAAAGCGGATTGGACGTTAAGCCACTTACGCCAGGCGCTGGCAAGCTTTTTACCAAACTACATGCTTCCTGAACATGTGTGCTGGCTGGATGCATGGCCTACCACTGCCAATGGCAAGCTTAATGTTAGGGCTTTGCCATCTATAGAAACCGAAGTAAATGTAGAAAGCGACGTAATAGCGCCTTGTAGTGAAACGGAGCAAGCACTGTTGCAATGTTACTTGAGTGTTTTAAATCGTAGTGTATTGAGCACACAGATAAGCTTTTTTGACGCCGGAGGCAATTCGGTGCTTGCGATGCAGTTAGTTTCAAAAATTAATCGCACATTTGGCATACGCGTGACCGTAGCGGATATTTTCGATTACCCCAATGTTATTCATTTAGCGCAGAGAATTGATGATTTAAATCAAGCTCATATGGCATCCGGTGCACCGAGAGTGCAACACTTGAGTGATATAGCCAGTGGCCGTGATATTAGTGACGCGCTTAATGATCAATCCATGACTGAGATGGACTTATAAGAATGGATAATTTAGCAATTAAAAACCTGTTGGATGAGTTAGATAGTTTAGGCATTTATATTTATCTACAAGATGGACGCTTAAAGCTTCGAACTAAGCTAAGTGCTGTACCAAGTGAGCATCTGACGCGTATTAAAGCAAATAAAACGGCACTGATTGCTTACATGCAACAGCATGACCAAAAACAAGGTCCATTATCAAGCGCCCAAAAGCGGATCTGGTTTATCTCTGAATATGAAGAGAATTCGGCTGCATACAATATGTCTGGCCTTATTGAGTTTTCACAACCGCTAGAAGAAGCAACTTTAGAACAGGCGCTTAATCGTCTATTGGCAAAACATCAGATATTGAGAAGCAACTTTGCAATGGGTGAAAACGGCCCAGTGCAAAAGGTAAATGATTCACATTATCTTAGCCTTAGTACATTGGAAACCAAGGGTTTGGATTGCAAAGAAAGCATTGCTCACTTATTGCGAGATGAACTTACATACAGCTTTGATTTGAGTGAAGAGTTATTACTTCGTGCGGTTTTGATCACGGGAGAAAGGCAGGAAAAGGGACGTTGGTTTTATGTTGCGATGCACCACATTATCGCCGATGGTTGGTCTGTCGGATTATTCGTGCAAGCCTTACTTGATGAGCTGGCTGAGTTATCATTGGATGACGAGGGGGCTTTACAATACCTAGATTACGTGCACTGGGAGCGACAGTATCGCCAAAGCGATGAGTATCAAGCGCAGCTACACTATTGGCAAACATCGCTTTTGGGTATGAGCTTATTTGAGTTACCCACTTGCTATCCAAGGGCTTCAAACAAAACGTATCACGGTAGTCATGTTCACTTTGTGCTCGATCAAGAAATACTTACGCATGTCGATACTGTCTGTGCCCACTTAGGTGCAACTCGGTTTGTTGTCTTAATCGCCTCTTTTTATGGCTTGCTATATCGATACAGCCAACAATCTGACATTACGATTGGTGTACCAGTTTTAAATCGCGATCAGAGCGAGTTCGATTCAATGATCGGATGTTTTATCAATACATTACCCTTGCGACTTAAGCTGCCAAGTGAGCAGAGTTTCACACAGCTCGTCGCATTGACGCAAAATTTGGTAAAGCAGTCGTTGGCTAATCAAAATGTTGCCATAGAAGACATCATCAGCAAGCTAAATTTACCCAAATCCAGTGCTCATTCTGCGCTGTTCCAAGTTTTGTTTAATTATAACGGGGTAGCGCTTGATACCTTATCAGCTGATGGCTTATCAGCGCGTTTACATCCACTTGATAATGATACTGCTAAGTTTGATTTGACTTTGACTATCAATGAAAGTGCTCAAGGGTTGGAATGTGTTTTTGATTATAGTGCGTCATTATTTGACGACGTATTGATAGAGCGCATGGGTCAAGACTATGAAGCTTTAGTTAAGGCGCTTTGTAGTGACACTGAGCTAAATTTGAGTGAACTTGTGCTGCCAAGTCATCAAATAAATCCTATACGAAGTCACAAGCATGCGTTATTAACGCCTTTACCTGAACTGATAGCCTCTACAGCCGAGTCAAAGCCAAGCCAAATTGCGCTAATTGATGGGGATAAATCGCTAAGCTACACGCAACTTATCGCTCAAAGCTCAGCACTAGCAAGCAATATTAACCAACAAGATGCATTTGCTAATGAGCGCTTTGTTGCCATTTTGGTGGATGGCCATAGCGAGTCAATTGTTGCTATGTTGGGCGTTATGTTCAGCGGCCGCGCGTATTTACCTATTGATATAAACACACCCACTGAACGCATCATTGAATTACTTAAACAAGCCACTTGCAAAAACGTTGTCGTATTAAATGAATTTGCACTAAAGCAAGGCATTCGGGTGGGGTTAGATGAAGTTGATGTTATCGTTCACTCGTTGACAGAATTAGTTGCCGATCAAAGGGCACATGCAAGTCCAGAGGTAAAACTAAACAGCGATGATTGTGCGTATGTGATCTTTACTTCAGGTACAACCGGCAAACCAAAAGGTGTTATGCTCTCGCACAATGCGCTATCTCATTATGTAGCCAGTATCTCGCAGGTCTTATCCTTTGATGAAAATACCCGCTCGGCCGTAGTGACAGGTTTAGCAACTGATCTTTGCTTAACCGGTATTTACCCAGTTTTAGCAAGTGGCGGCACGGTGATACTAAACCAGACAGAATCAGGTCATTTAGAGCCTAATGACATGATTGCGCAATTGGCGCGAACACAAACTAACTTTATAAAAATTACGCCATCGTTCGCGTCAGAGTTGTTGCCCTTTTTACGTACTGCGGACCATTTGCCACCAATAAAACAGTGGGTGTTAGGCGGTGAACCACTCACCGAACAGACTGTCGCACAAATTCGTGCGTTATACCCTAATGCCGTGCTCGTTAACCATTATGGTCCTACAGAATCTTGTATCGGGGTAACCTGTAATGTCTTGAGCTCAGACTCAACAACCAATTGGGGTAGCTTTAGCATTGGTAAGCCGCTCGCGCATGTACAGACGTTGGTGCTAGACGCATCGCAGCGGCCTGTCACACAAGGCATGCCCGGTGAGTTATACATTGGTGGTGCAAGTTTAGCGCTTGGCTACATTAATGAAGTAAAAATGAGTGAAGACGCATTTATAACGTTAAGTGGTGATAACGATGAGCCGGTGCGATTTTATCGCACTGGTGACAAGGTGAGAGTGAATGCATGTGGAGAGCTGGAGTATCTTGGACGCTTGGATAACCAGCCGAAAATACGGGGTTTTAGAGTTGATATATTAGATGTAGAGGCGAAGCTAAAGTCACTTGCTATTGTTAGTAATGCAGCCGTTACGTGCAAATTCATTGCTGAGCAAGCCGTGTTAGTGGGTCACGTTGTCGCTTATGAGACAAATAGGACCGACACGCAACTAATGCACGACATCAAAATCGCGCTCAAAGCTTTGTTGCCAGAGCCGATGATCCCAAGCGTATTGGTGCTCTGTGAGCAGTTACCAATGCTGACTAACGGGAAAATTGACCGTAAAGAACTGGCGCAACGCACTGTTCAAATCACCCAATCAGTTTATGTGGCGCCGACTACGCCATTGCAAACGCAACTGGTGGAAATTTTTACGCAGCTGACCGAATGCGTCAATGTAGGCATTCACGATGACTTCTTTGCCATTGGCGGCCATTCATTGTTGGCGATGAAATTAATCAATTGTATCCGTGATGAATTGGGTTACCCCATGTCACTTAAAGCAGTATTTGCAAATCCTACTGTGGCTGATATTGCGCAATATCTTGAAGCTCAGCCAATGGACTTTGTTAGTGACTCTGTGTATGCAATGAGCAGCTACGACGGTCAATTTCCGTTGTCGTTTTCTCAGCAGCGTTTGTGGTTTGTAGATCAGATGCAAGGACATAGTCGTCAATACAACTTACAAGGTGTGTTTACTTTGTCGGGTGTGGTTGATCTGCAAGCGCTGGAGCGCTCATTTGCAGATGTCATAGATGCGCATAAGGTCCTTGCTTTTAACTTTTTTACTGACGCCAATGGGGAGCTGATTCAAAGGTATAACCCTCAATGGCAATTTCACTTGAAGACACAGTCGCTAAGTGGGATGCCTGAAACTTTACAAGCGCAAGCAATTGACGAAATCATAGATCAGGATTATCAGCTCAGTTTTGACCTTAGCAAAGATTTACTAATAAGAGCCCAGCTGATTGAGCTTGGTGATCTTAATCATTTATTGATGGTCACTATGCATCATATTGCCTCTGACGGCTGGTCGATTGCTTTGTGTTGCCAAGCGCTTTCACAGGCATATCAAACGCGTTTACTCAATGAACATGGGCAAATATCCACACCTTCACACAGCTATCTTGACTTTGCACTTTGGCAACGAGAACAAGAACAAAAAGGGGGATGGCAGCGTGACTTGGATTATTGGCAAGAAAAATTAGCACAACTTCCTAAAGTTCATGAATTACCAACCGATTTTGAGCGAGGCAATACCAAGCTTCAAGGCGGCGGGCTGCTTGTTCGTCATTTACCTTCGACTCTCTCATCATTAGTTAAGCAGTATGTCGGGCAATCAGGGAACTCTTTATTTTTGGTGTTGCACACCGTCTTTAATCTTTGGCTTAGTAGAGCGAGCGGCCAATCATTTAGTATTATAGGCACGCCTGTTTCGGGCCGAGAACGAAAAGAATTTGAAGCCATTATTGGTAATTTTATTAATACGTTGGTGCTCAAAAATGAATTTACCGACGAGGCAACATTTGAACAGGTGTTGGCAAGTTGCAAAGTCACGTTATCGGATGCAATCGCGCATCAACAAATTCCCTTTGACTTACTTGTGGATGAACTATCGGGTGAGCGCAGTATTGCTATCCACCCGCTTATGCAAATCGTATTTCGTGTAAATAATCAGGTGAATGAGACACTTAAGCTACAAGGCTTAGCAGTTGATAATTACGAGGTGACAACACGTCATGCCAAACTCGACCTAGAAGTCAGTATTATTGATGAAGGCGATAGACTTAAAACGGAGTGGCTGTTCGATAGCGCTCTTTGGTTAGACGCGAGCATTGAGCGCTTTTTTGAGCAGTATTGTTATGTACTTGAGCAGTGCCTGAAAACGCCACTTAAATCGTTTAAAGAAATTCAGTTATGTCCTATCAATGAACGCAAACGTTTATTAGAGTTTGCGCAAACACTGGATATTGAATTATCTCATTCTAAGCGTTGGGAGCAGAAGTTTTCGCAGATTGCGGCCTTGTATCCTCAAAAAGTGGCCGTGCAATGTAATGACACAAAGATCAGCTATTCGCGCATAGAGGAGAGTGCAAATAGGCTTGCCCACTGTTTTATGGAAATGGAATTTGAGCCACAAAGTCGTATTGGTATCTTGCTTCCATCTTGTCCTGAAATGGTCACTGTCATGTTGGCTATCTTAAAGGCTAACCATGTCTATGTACCGTTACATATGGACACGCCAGTCAATGGACTCGCGGCAATTGTTGAAGACGCTCAAATGTCGATGATTTTGGCATTTAGCGCAGACAGTGAAAAATTAATAGACAGTGGTACCGACTTTTTGTTACTCGATGATTTGTTCGACGAAGAGTCAAACTTTTCCGGCTATCCGACCTGCGCAGTACAGCATGATGTACCAATCGATAGTACGCAGTTGTGTTATATCATTTATACTTCGGGCTCGACGGGGCGGCCGAAGGGCGTTGCCATCAGCCATGATAATTTAAATACCTATCTAGCGCATGCAATCGATCAATATTTCCAAGAAACACCTTTGCTGAGTACTTCCGTCGTCAGCACACCTTTGGCATTTGATGCCACTGTAACGTCTTTGATCCCACCACTAGTTAAAGGCTTAACGGTAAATATTGTACCTGCAGGCGCGCAGCAAATGTCGACTTTACACTCGCTGATGATGAACTCAACGCAACCTATGCTGTTTAAGATCACGCCAGCACACTTGCGCATTATCAATCTACTTTCCACCGCAAAGCCGTGTATGAATGCCCATACTTTAGTCATAGGTGGGCAAGCCTTGACGAGTGAATTGGTTGTACAGCTAAGAAAGCATTTGCCAAATGGTCGGATCATTAACGAATATGGTCCAACTGAGACAACGGTAGGCTCGAGTGTTCATGTTGTTGAGCCTTCGCAACCAATAGAGGTTATCAATCGCTATACAGATATTCCAATCGGTTTACCTATTCATGGCGCGACGATGATGGTTGTTGATAAGTTCGGCAAGCCAGCACCTATCAATAGTGTTGGTGAGCTACTCATAGGGGGAAGCGTCGTCAGCTCGGGATATCTCAATCGTGATGACTTGAATGAACGGGCATTTATAGATGTTACGTTACATGATTCAGGCACTCAACAGCGATTTTATCGTACCGGTGATATGGTGAAATGGGTTGAAGTTAGCCAAACCGGCAATCTATATTTACGATATTGTGGCAGAAAAGATGAACAACTTAAGCTACGAGGTTATCGTGTAAACGTTGGCGCGATATGCCACCATGCCAATTCATTTCCCGCAATTAAAGACTCCGCGGTAACGTATAACAAGGAGCAAGAAACATTATGTTTGCACTTTTGCTGCGATAAAGCGAATTCCGTTGATATTACGCATCTTAAAGCTTTTTTAGCGACATGCTTACCACCCTATATGATCCCGAGTCGCTTTGACCAAGTCAGTGAAATTCCTATTAACCGTAACGGCAAGGTTGATCTAAAAGCATTGCAAGATCACTTGGTTGCAGAGGACAAACTAGCATCAGAAAGAGTGGATTTAAGCACCCTAAGCCCGTTACAAGCTTATTTATTACAGGCATTTACAAAACTTTTAAAACGTGAAGATATAACACTCACAGATGGATTTTTTGAACTCGGTGGTCACTCTTTACTCGCTATTCGGCTTATTAATCAAATACGTCAAGACAAGCATTATGACATCACTTTAGAGCAGCTATTTAAAACACCAAGTGTGAATACGTTAGCGATCGCGCTAGAATCATGTGCTCCTATAATGAGTGAGAATCGCATAGCTCCGGTATCGCGAGCTCAACGCCTTCCACTATCGTATGCTCAACAACGTGTTTGGTTAATTGACCAGTTACAGCAAGGAAGTGTCCAATATCATATGCCAGCGACATTTGAAATTACTGGTCGTCTTGATATTAAAGCAGTTAGCAAAGCGCTTGAGCAAATAATCGAGCGACATGAAGTGTTACGCACGATAATAATACCCGGCAGTAAAGGGGAAGAACCTGAGCAAGTCATTAATGACAAATTTCAAGTGCCGTTGCTTGTATCAGAGCTACCTGAGACAAATATTTACGACCAGCAGACAAAATTACAAGCGCTTCTAAGTGCCTGTGAATCTGCGCCTTTTGATCTGACTTGTGACGTGCTGCTAAGGGTTAACTTGTTTTGCTTATCACCCACACGTTATTACTTGCACTTTAATATGCATCATATTGCCAGTGATGGATGGTCAATGTCATTGTTGACGAAAGAGTTTGTTGCTTTTTATCGGCATTTTTCGGGCGAGGTGAATTATACGCTGTCACTTGAGCAAGCGCATCCACTTGGCGTTCAATATGCAGACTTTGCTTACTGGCAAAGAAGTGGGGCTCACAAAGCTAAAGTAGGCGCTTCGCTTTCGTATTGGCAACAGCAACTTGTTGATTGTCCATCATTACATCAGCTACCGTTAGATTTTCCTAGACCCAAAGTACAATCTTTGTCTGGTCAAAGTTATACATGCTTTATTCCTAACAACCTTGTCACGCTTATCAATGAACAGTGTAGAGCCCACGACGTCACGTTGTTTATGTGGCTGCAAAGTGTATTTGCACTATTTGTGATGCGATATAGCGGGGCGACGGATGTGTTAATTGGTTCTCCAGTTGCAGGGCGGGAGCAGAGTGAAGTTAAAGATCTCATAGGCTTTTTTGTTAATACCATCGTGATCCGTTCTAGTACGAAAACGAACACTCGCTTTAACGAATTTTTGCTACAGCAAAAACAGATTATTATTGACGCCTTTACCCACCAATCTGCGCCGTTTGAAAAAGTGGTAGAGTTAATTCAACCAGAGCGAGAGTTAAGTCATCAGCCACTTTTCCAGATTTTATTTGCGCTGCAAAACAATGAACAGACAGAGTTTACATTGCCAGATTTGGATATTTCGCTTATCCAACCTACACATCACAATATGAAGTTTGATTTGGAATTAAACGCGATGGAATGTGAACGGGGTATAGAATTACGATGGAACTACAGTACGAGTTTGTTTAAAGAGCGGACTGTTATTGCGATGTCTGAAGCGTTTTACACATTGGTGAGTCAATTAGCCGAAAACGCCAATCTGGTCATTGAGCAAGTACCTTTGCTAAGTCAAAGGCAAGCGCATGAATTATTAAATGTGCATCAACTGCAAAAGCCGTACGACAAAACGCCAATTCATGCGCGTTTTGACGCTGTTGTACAACAAAATCCCGAGCAAATTGCGATATCAGATGCCTATGGTATTGAGCTCACATATCAACAGCTGCAACGAAAGTCAGCACAACTTGCAAGTTATCTCGTGACTCAAAATGTGAAGCCTGGGGATTATGTCGCGATTTGTATACCACCATCATGCGATTCAATAATCGCAATGTTGGCAGTGTTGCAGCTAGGCGCTGCGTATATTCCCATTGACTCAAAACTACCTAAATCCCGTTGTGCTTATATTATACAAGATAGCGACGCGCGAATACTGATCACAACCCAAGCGTTATTAGTTGATGTGCCTGACATCTGTGTGCTAGCCATTGATGATACAACTCAATGGGAAAATACACCGCTGTTAACAAGTTGGCCAGTTGTACATCCTGATCAGCAAGCCTATGTGATTTACACATCGGGTACAACAGGGCAGCCCAAAGGTGTCGCGATCACCCATGCAAACCTTGCGCTTTATCTAGACCATGCCATAACACACTATTTACCAGAACACATAGCTCGCAGTGTTGTTAGCACACCGCTTGCGTTTGATGCAACGGTAACCGCAATTTGGGCGCCTTTGCTCAAAGGGCTTTGTGTTGAAATGCTTAGCGATGGAGATGAACTGCTAGAAATATTGGCAATAAAGCTATTCGATTCACGTCCATCATTATTCAAGCTAACACCAGCGCATTTACAAGGCATGATTGACTATGCACCAAAAGAGAGCGGTGAAGCGTTACATCAAGTTGTGGTTGGTGGTGAGGCATTTAATATGCAATTGCTTAATAAACTAGTTGAGAAGCTACCCAATTGCGACTGGTACAATGAATATGGCCCAACGGAAACGACCGTTGGCACGAGTCTATTCCACTGTGATGCACACAAACTGACCAAGTTGAATCAAACGCGTAAAACCTCGGTACCAATAGGTACGCCTATTGCTAATACACAGCTGTTGGTTTTAGACGAAAACCAGCAACTTGCTCCCATCGGTGTGGTTGGTGAGTTGTATATTGGGGGAGAAAACCTCTCTTCAGGTTATCTGAACAAAAGTACGTTAACCGAGGAAAAGTTTGTGATGTTGCCTTTTGGCGAACACGGGCAGTTAAAGCGGTTTTATCGTAGTGGTGACAAGGTAAGTTGGGTTGCGGATAACAACCAAGCACCAGCATACTTGCAGTTTTTTGGACGCGTGGATCATCAAATAAAGCTTCGCGGCTATCGCATTGAGCTAGCTGATATCGAAAGCCAGTTGCATAAGCTTGCACAAATTGAGCAAGCTTTTGTCGCGCTTGATGAAAAGGGCGACAACCTCGAGGCCTTTTTGTTGCCTAGCGCTCAATTATTGTCATCTGTCTTAAACGAAAACAGTGAATTACCAAGCATTTTGAGTAAAGAGCTCGCTGCAACGCTTATGTCGGAGCTTTTGCACGTGTTACCCAGTTACATGCTGCCCAGTCGCTTTATTGTATTAGATGAAATGCCTGTCACCAGTAATGGCAAAAAAGACCATCGTAAACTGAAAGCAATTTCGGCTCAGTGCTTAACGCCGACTCAAAATATAAGCCCGCGTAACGAGTTTGAGCAATCGTTACAAAGCATTTTTATCTCAATCCTTGATGTGCCTTCGGTGGGGATAACGGATGACTTTTTTGCGCTAGGTGGGCATTCCTTGCTGGCAACACAATGTGTGGCACTCATAAAAGAACAGCTAGATATTGATATGCCGACAAGGGTGCTATTTGAACGCCCAACGATAATGGCGCTTTCTCAATGGTATGCCATCTCTCAAGCAGTCAACGAGGCAAACCCCAAAGACAGTGAAACGGACAATTCTGAAGAGATGTTTTTGTAATGAATGAACAAACTTTAATGATAGAAAGCTTGATAGCCGAGGCACTTGAAGCCGGTGTTACGTTATACGAAAAAAACGGTGGACTGGCTTTTAAGCAAAAACAGGGTTTTCCTGAAGACTTAAAAGCGCGGGTTGTTGCTAATAAAGCAGATATTATTGAGTACTTTCAGAAGCAGCATTTTACGAATACTAAAAACAAAATAAGCCAAGTTGAACGGCTCGAAAAGGTGCCTAGGCAAGTGCCCATCCCTTTAAGTTTCGCGCAAGAAGGGTTGTGGTTTATCGAGCAGTTGCAGGGGTCAAAGCAGTATTACATGCCGGCCGAATTCAAATTACAAGGCAAGTTAAATGTAGCTGGGTTTGAGTATGCGATATCTAAGGTCATTGAACGCCATGAGATCCTAAGAACGAACTTTGTTGAGGACGAAACAGGGCTACCGCATCAGGTAATATCTGAGTCAATAGCAACGCCTTTTACTTGGCACGATATCAGCGAGCTTGAAGAAAGCGACAAGCTTGCCTTTTCAAACAAGCTCAAGCAGACGTACTTCGATGAGCCTTTTGATTTATCGACAGGCGCTTTATTGCGCGTGTTACTTGTATCGGATAATGAACAGCATTGGCTTGCTTTTAATATGCATCATATTATTTCAGATGGTGCATCTTTGGCCTGTTTAGTTGGTGAAATTGTTGCTTTTTACAGTGCTTTTTTAACCGGAGAACAAAGGCTCACTCTACCAAAACTCGAACTGCAATATGCGGACTACGCAAACTGGCAGCGAGAAAATTTTACACCGCAGCGATTGCAGCAAATCAGCGCTTTTTGGCAAGAGAAGCTTGCCGATATAGAACCTATTCAGTCTTTGCCCTGTGATAGAGCAAGGCCTGCGGTTCAAAAGTTACAGGGCCAGATATTTCGCCAACAGCTTAGTTCTTTATCCATCTCGAATTTACAAACGCAAGCGAGTAAGTCCGGTGTTACACCATTTATGTGGGTTTTAAGCTGCTTTATGCTGTTTATTGGCCGGATAAGTCAAAGTGACAGTGTGGCCGTTGGTACGCCTGTCTTGGGCCGAAGTCAGCCTGAGCTGGCAGACCTCATAGGTTTATTTGTTAATACACTGGTGGTCCATGGTCAATTGCACGATGAGTTACCGTTTAATGAATGGCTAAAAATTCAAAAAGAGACCATTTTACAGGCATTTGAGTACCGAGAAATGCCGTTTGATAAATTGGTTGAAGGGTTGAAATGCGAACGAGATTTGAGTCATCATCCCTTGGTACAAATTTTATTTACGCTAGAGCAAAATCAAGACCGTGCGTTTAATCTACCAGGCGTAGTCGTAGAGCCAATCGTCAGCTCTTCGACGCAAAGCTGTGCAATCAAATGTGATTTAGAATTGAATGTTCAATTAAATCAAGAAGGTGCAACGCTTAATTGGAAATTTGATAGTGCGCTGTATGATTTAGAAACGATACAGAACTGGGCAAACAGTTTTGAAGTAATGCTTAGTCATACTTTAATCAACTCAGATACACCTTGCGCAAAACTTCCGTTGTTGAATGACCAACAGCGCCATGAACTATTGCTAAAAAGTAGTGCTAAGCGTGCGCAATGGCCACAAAATGAAACCCTTGTTAGTTTGTTTGATAAGGTATGCAAAAAATATCCTGATAATATCGCGCTCACTGATGGTCAGTCGCAGCTTACTTACAGTCAGCTGGCACTTAAAGTAGATAATCTAGCCTATACATTAGCTCAACAGGGTGTTAAACCTGGATTGTGTATTCCGATTAGTGTAAGTCGTACAAACGAGTTAGTTGTGTCCTTGTTGGCTACCATTAAAGTGGGGGCCGCTTATGTACCTATTGACCCACAATATCCGCTTGAGCGTATCAACTATATTGTCAAAGACATCGATAGTGACTTTTTGATTTGTGATCAAAGTTGTGCCGTAGAATTTTCTAGTCTCGCTGAGAAGGTTATTAATATCGATGACCTTGAGTATGATAAAAACTTCCAGAACGTGACGCCCGATGTTGGTGTACGACCCGAAGACTTGGCTTATATCATTTATACCTCTGGTACCACAGGCCAACCAAAAGGTGTGCAGATTGAGCACCGTCATGTGGTGCGGTTACTGTTTACTGAGCCTAGCCTATTTGATTTTAGTAGTTCAGATATATGGACGCTATTTCATTCATTTTGTTTTGATTTCTCGGTATGGGAAATGTATGGGGCGTTGCTGTTTGGTGGCAAGCTGGTTGTAATAAACCAAGAAACAAGTAAAGACTCGCAAGCATTCGCACAATGTTTATTGGATAACCAAGTAACCGTATTGAATCAAACACCCAGTGCATTTTATGTGCTTCAGCAGAGCCTTTTGGCTATGCCAGAAGAATCGCTGTCAGATTGTCACATTCGTTACGTTATTTTTGGTGGAGAAGCATTATCGCCATCCAAAATAAAGCCTTGGTCACAACAGTTCACACGGTGTCAACTCATCAACATGTATGGGATCACGGAAACAACTGTCCATGTAACGTATAAAAAAATCACACAGCAAGAAATAGAGCGAGGTACAAGCAACATCGGCAAGCCCATTCCGACAACATTTTGTTATGTGTTGGATAAAGAACAGCAATTGCTACCAGTAGGCGCTATTGGTGAGTTATACGTTGGTGGAGAGGGCGTTTGCAGAGGCTACTGGCAACGTGAAGGGCTCAATCAAACACGCTTTATCGAGGATACTTACTCTCATGATGCGGGTAAGAAACTGTATAAATCGGGAGATCTTGTTCGTTATTTACCAAATGGCGAACTCGTTTACATTGGGCGAGCGGATGATCAGGTAAAGGTACGAGGGTACCGCATTGAACTTGGAGAAATTGAAAATCAACTAAGAACGCATCCTTGGTTAGATGAAGTTGCTGTATTGCTAGATAAGACACACCACACTGGCGCACGGATCTGTGCTTTTGCGGTGGTCAATAAACAAGCGCAATTTGATTCACTAAGCAGTCAGCTTAAGCAGTACCTGCGTTTAACTCTGCCCGAATTTATGTTGCCAAGTGGTTTTGTTGCTGTAGACACGATACCACTGACACATAATGGCAAAGTGAACAAAAAGGCGCTATTGGCACTGGACATAGACGAAGATGAAAAAGAACAGTTTTGTCCTCCAAGAAGTCCTGTTGAACAGATCATTGCTGAATGTTTTGAACAGGTATTACAGGTATCAAAAGTCGGGCGTGAAGGCCATTTTTTCCGGCTGGGCGGTCATTCACTATTAGCCACTCAGCTGGTGACGCATTTACGTGAAAGAGCAAAGCTGAACATTTCTTTGAAGGATTTATTCCAACAGCCTCAAGTTAAGAGCCTTGCGCTTTATGCTCAACAAAATAACGATTCTGCCGAGCTAGTAACTCAGATCCCAATTGTTTCCAAAGATCAGCCATTGCCTCTGTCGTTTGCGCAACAGCGGCTGTGGAGCATAGATCAAATCCAACAAGGTAGCCTCGAATATCATATGAGCGCTGCATTTGATATCAAAGGAAGATTAAATGTAGATGCGTTTACACAGGCTTGGAACGCCATTGTAATGCGTCATGAGGTGTTGAGAACCAATATAAGGTCGCTCAGTAATGGGGAGCCGCATCAGGTTATATCTGATTTACCTTTAAACCCGGTGCAATATGTCGATGCCAGTGCACTTAATGAAGTACAAAAGCAAAGACTGTGGCTAAAAGTATTACGAGATGATGGACAAACACCCTTTGATTTAGAGCAGGACTTAATGCTTAGGGTTGTGTTGGTTAAGGAAAGTCGTGAGGCATATAAGTTGCTGATAAACACGCACCATATCGCCTCTGACGCAAAGTCGTTAGATATTTTAGTGAAAGAGTTTACGCACTACTATCAATGCTTTGCTCATGAGCAAGCGCTTCCCGAGTTTTTACGTGAACCCCTTGCTATCCAGTATGCCGATTATGCCAGTTGGCAGCGCGATAGTTTGGCTGGTAAAAGGCTGGAATCAGATAACCTATTTTGGTTAAAGCATTTGAAAGGTGCACCGCCAATTCATCAATTACCCTTGGACAACCCACGCACTAAACAGTTAAAAACGAATGGCGATGTGCATGTCCAATATTTCGATGAAATACTGACATCACAACTTAGAGCGCATTGTCAGCGTTTGGATATTACAACATTTACTTGGCTACATAGCGCATTCTCATTGCTCGTGGCGCGTTTAAGCCAAACTCACGATGTAGTCATTGGTTCTCCATTTTCAGGTCGAGAACACAGCCAATTAGATGCCCTTATCGGTTTCTTTGTCAATACGCTACCGATTAGAACGCAGTTTAGTGATTCTATGAGTTTTGAAGCCTTACTGCTCCAGCAAAAAGCAGTTTTGCAAGAAATACATCTACACCATGCTATGCCCTTTGAGCAAATAGTTGAAAGCTTAGGGCTTAATCGAGACTTATCTCATCAAAGTGTTTTTCAGCTGTCTTTTTCGCTTAATCCAGACCTCGATACTGAGTTACATTTGCCGAGCATAACAATAAATGCACAACAAGCGTCGGCTACAAAAGTGAAGTTTGATATAGAACTGAGTTGTTCTAAACAAGATAAAGGGTTGCGCTTTAGCTGGGCTTATAACACCTCGTTATTTGAAAGGAAAACGATTGAAACGCTTTCACTAGCATTTGAAGTACTTGTTAAGCAAGTACTTAACCGACCACAACAGGCCGTAGGTTCAATTCCGTTAACGGATGAGGCGCATACGAATGAATACGCAATATGTGGTAAACAAACGGGGTTGCCAGAGTTCTGTTCGGTGGTTGAGTATATTGAAGAGCTTGCCAATGCCGCAGATAGCCGGACGCTAGTGGCTGTGAAAGAGCCCTGTTCAGGCCAGGAAATAAACTATCAACGATTACACAACCGCAGTGATGAACTGGCAAAATATCTTGTGTTGAAAGGATTGGTGTTTGAAGAGCGTGTGCTTATCAGCATGCATAGTGGTATCGACTTGGTGGTTGCGATGCTGGCGGTTATGAAAGCAGGTGGTTGTTATGTCCCCGTTGATCCCAATTACCCTCTATCTCGCGTTGAGCACATAGTTCAAGACAGTGGTGCAAAGTGGCTTATTTCACAGACGGAATATGTTGATAAATTGATAGGAACTTGCCCTGATAGAGATTACTTCCTATGCATCGATGATTATCAGCATGAAACCAGAATACTTGAAGCGACAAGGAACTTTGTTCAACTTCCAAGTATTCGCGCCGACCAATTGGCCTATGTGCTTTATACATCGGGCACTACTGGGAAACCCAAGGGGGTTATGATCCCTCATCAAGGGCTGGTTAACCTTTGCAGTTGGCACAAAAGGGCTTTTGAAGTGACCGAGCAAAGTGTAGCCACACAAACAGCGAATATAGCGTTTGATGCAGCGACGTGGGAAATATGGCCATACTTAAGCGTTGGGGCAAGTGTAGTGAGTATATCTAAAGCTCAACAAAACGACCCAGAGCAATTGTCTTCATTACTGAGTCATTACAAGGTAACACATTGCTTTTTGGCAACGCCTATTGCGGAAGTTGTGCTGTCAGATGATAGTTTTACCCCTGAATTCTTAAAATATCTCCTGGTCGGTGGGGACAAGTTAGGGCCTTTAAATTCGCACCAATTTCCATTTTCTGTGGTAAACAATTATGGTCCTACTGAAACATCAGTAGTGGCAACTTCAGGTATTGTAGAGTCAACGCCTGAGGAGACCCCTGATATTGGCCTACCTATTGATAACACAGAGCTATTCATTTTAGACAACCATCGGCAGTTGACCCCTTTGGGTATGATCGGTGAGCTTTATATTGCGGGACGAGGTTTAGCGAGAGGCTATTTAAACAATATACATCTTAGTGAAGAACGCTTTGTTACGCTTAATTTGGCTAATAAGCGCCCCGTTAGGGCCTACAAAACGGGTGACTTAGTACGCCGCCTGCACAATGGCCGAATTGCCTACATTGCTAGAAATGATAGCCAAATTAAGCTAAGGGGCTATCGCATTGAGTTGAGCGAGATAGAGCATGTGCTTACGCAGGTAAGTGAAGTGCAAGAGTGCGTTGTGCAAATTTTCACGCGGGGTAATACCAATAGCTTAGTTGCTTTTGTCACGACGGATCTACGAGAAGATAAAGCATCACTACCAGAAAAATTAGCCAAAGTCGCCAATGGTTCACTACCGCGATATATGTGTCCTACTCATTACTATGTACTAGATGAAATTCCCTTAACACCACACGGCAAAATTGATGCACAAGCCTTAACCGAGTTTGCACAAGATCAAAAGCGCACTTCATGTGAGTTTGAATCACCAAAGCAAAGTGAGCAGCCAAGCGGTGGGTTTAGTAATCAGCTACTGACTATTTATCGTGATGTACTCAATATGCCTAAATTTGGTTTACATGATGATTTTTTTGCATGTGGCGGTGATTCAATTTTAAGTATTCAAATTGCAAGCAGAGCGCGTGCCGCTGGTTTAGAACTCAAAGTGGTAGATATTTTTAATCATGCGAGCGTGTATCAGTTATTAGAGAATGTGACACCTTTGACTACTGCAACGGGCGCATTTACGGATGAGTCTCCTTTTATTGGCAGTATTGCACCGTTACCTATTCAAAAGTGGTTTTTTGAGCAAAGCTTTGAACAGCCTTCACATTGGAACCAAGCCTTACTATTGTCTATTGACAAAAAAGTGACGAGTGATGACGTTGAGCTTGCTTGGCGTGCTTTGATTGAGCAGCATGACTCATTGCGGTTAGTGGTAAAGGAGCAAAATACAGATGTTGTTTTAGAGGTATTACCAAGCAGCCACTACGACTGTGACGTGCAGCACCAAGATTTATCTTTAGAAATTAATTGGCCAGATACATTTGCACGATTAGCTGATCAGCTACAGGCGAGTTTTTGTTTTGACGGCTCGTCATTGACTCGACTTTGTTTAGCGAAAACCCCTGAAGGTGAAAGCAAAAACCGGTTATTGTTAGTTGTTCATCATTTGTTGATAGATGGAGTGTCGTGGCGTATTTTGTTAGAAGATTTGCAGCAAAGTCTCTATCAGCTTACTCATCATTTGCCTTCACAATTGCCAAAAAGAAGTGCGAATATCGAAAGCGTAGGCAATTTCTTTAAGCAGCTAGCGACTGACGAAACGAATTTAGCCCGCTGGCAGTCTTTGGCAAAAGTGAGTAGAGAAACTCACTTGTTTGCGAATAAAAAAATGAGCCATAGTGATGGAGATGGTCTTCGAAAGGCGCGTTTTACATGCTCTAAACAGCTAACGCAAAATCTGCTTACACAAGGGAGCGTTAAATTTTCGGTTGATTTACAAGTCTCTTTACTCGCAGCCTTACAATGGTGCCTATATAGACATTATCAAACAAATAGCCAAGTCGTGATGCTAGAGGGACATGGTCGAGAATTACTGGGCAACAACCTCGATTGTACAAGAACTACTGGATGGCTGACTTCGCTCTATCCGGCACATCTTTATTGCAATACAGATGACATATCGCTGCTAGTGTGTGACATAAAAGAGCAAGTTGCTCAATTGTCTGCGATAGCCAGTAGTTATGGTGCGCTGAGATACAATCATACTAGCGCTGATGTGCAAACATCCTTATCCATAGATACGCAAGACAAGATATTTTTTAACTACTTAGGTCAGTTAGACGGTTCTCTACAAAATGCAGATTTATTGTCAGATGCCCCTGAGCACATAGGGACACTACATAGCAAAGCTAACCACCTATATTATGCGGTGCAAATGACTGCGGCCATCAGTAATGAATGCCTGTCTGTTACTATTGACTACGATAACAACAATTTTACTGACGATGAAATAAGTCAATTTGTCGCATTACTCGAGCAATCCATTGAAGACATCGAAAGGACCTATTTAGCAACTGACTTGAAAGTATTCACCCCGAGTGATTTTAAATTACTAGAAGGGGTATCAAATTTGCAGATACAAGGTTTACTTGAACCTTTACGTGGTATGCAAATAGAAGACATTTATCCACTTAGTGCCTTGCAACAAGGTATGTGGCTGCATAGTCAAACATCAATATCTGAACAAACGCCATATGTAGAACAAACCGCCATGATGTTTTCGGGTAATTTTGACATTGAAGCATTTTGCTTTGCGTGGGAGCAAGTAATTGCCGAACATAGCATTTTGCGAACTGCGTTTATCAAGGCAAGCCCGGAGCCTTTGCAAGTTGTATTCGAAAAGCCAAGTATTCCCTTATCTATTTCTGACGAACGCTTCGTGTTGAGTGAAGAGGAAGCACTGCGATATCTACATGAGCAATCCCAAAAGGAATATAACCAGGGAGTACAACTCGGCACAGCGCCTGCTATGAGGCTGTGCTTGATCCCTTTTAGTAATGAACATTGTGGATTTATTTGGACATACCATCATATGATTTTAGATGGGTGGTCAATACCCATACTATTATCAAAGCTATTAGGACATTATAAAGCGCGTATCGAAGGAATACGAACGAGCCATAAGGTTGATCGATTTAGTGATTATATTGGCTATTTGAAAGAGACCAGTAACAACCAAGCTCAAGATTTTTGGCAAACTTACTTAAAAGGGGTTGATGAGCCGACCTTACTGAGCGCAGCAATTGCAAACCAAGCTAAGGGTAAACAAGGCACACTAGAAGAACTTCAGCTCACGTTGACCTCACAATTTAATAGCAAAGTAAATGAATTCGCCAAGCAACATAGCATCACAGTTAATCACTTGGTCCAGAGTGTGTGGGCTTATTGGATTAGCGTTTGCTGTAATACGCCATATGCGTTGTTCGGTCAGACCGTGTCTGGACGTCCAACTGACCTAAATGCAGTAGAAACGCGGGTGGGCATGTACATCAATACGCAGCCTGTACGGATAAATATCCCACACAATTCGAGCGTTTTTGACTTCTTGCAAGCAGTTAAACAAAACAGTGCGGGTTTAAATCAACATGTGCACAGCGTACTGACCGATGTACATACTTGGAGTGATATACCCAATGGTACGGAATTGTTTGATGCGCTTTATGTGTTTGAAAACTTCCCCACTGATCCACTGAATAATGTAGAACAGTTGCCATTCGATGTCATTTATCAAGCAAGTCAAGATAATACGCACTACCCAATATCACTCGTTGTGGGTTGCGGTGATTCACTGTCACTGACACTGTGTTATAACACCGCTTTGTTCAGTGACCAGTTAGCTCATGACGCCCTGGGGACACTACAGCATCTACTTGAAGCATTTATTAGTAGTCCAAATACATTACTTTGCCAAATACCTTTGCGCGGTGACGGTGACATCACGCCGGATAAATCTTTATTCCTTCAAGAGTTCCGTTTGTATGGAGCTCAGGGTAAGCGCAGTGTTAGTCAAACTTTCAAAGACACACTTCAGCAGCAATTTGAATTTATTGCACAGCAGTATGCCACGCAAGATGCACTGATGTACTACCATAGTGACGGCGTTTTGAGTATGAGTTATGAGGAGCTCAATATACGAGCGAATCAACTGGCACATTTCCTTAGCCAGCGGTTAACTTTGACAAAGAATACGCAACCTATCATTGGAGTGTGCTTAGGAAGTGGTTTTGAGCTTATTGTCGCTATTTTAGCGAGTTTAAAACTAGGCGCGGCTTATTTACCCATATCGCCTTCATTACCGCTGCAGCGTCGACGGTTTATGCTTGAAAACGCGAAAGCCAGTGCGTTGATCACAAGCCAAAATGAAAAAGCTGAATTTGCTATGACTCAGGTTATCGATTTGCACAAGAGTAAAGCGTTATTAGCGCATATGCCAAAAACTCAGCTTAATCTGCCTTATCATCGCGACGACTTGTGCTATGTAATTTATACATCAGGCACAACAGGGACACCAAAAGGGGTGATGGTTGAGCAGCAAAGTGTGGTGAATTATGTCGAGTTTTTAACTCAAAATTATGCTATTTCATCATCCGACAACTATCTGCAGTTTGCTAGTTGTAGCTTTGATGTATTTGCAGAGGAAGTATTCTGTACGTTATTAAGCGGCGCAACACTGGTGATGTCTGAACAAAGTGAGCTGCTCAACACGGAGTCACTTGGTGCGCTCAGTCGTGAGTGTGAAATTTCCCTGATGAGTTTACCAACCGCTTATTGGCATCAGTTGTGTAATATTCGCGTTGATTTATCAAATAAATTACGACTCATCACCATTGGTGGTGAGGCTATGCAAAGCAGTGCATTATCTGCTTGGCAGCGCAATTACGACGCGAACATTCGCTTGATAAATGCCTATGGCCCAACAGAAGCGACGATATCTGCAACACTCAATGATGTAACGACCTATGAAGGTGAACTGGTGCCCATTGGGCAGCCCGTCGCAAATGTTAACTTACATGTTCTTGATGGGCATCAACGTGCGTTACCGAACTACATCGCCGGTCAGTTGTACATTAGTGGTGTAGCGTTAGCTCGGGGATATTTACATGATGAACAAAGAACCCTACAAAGTTTCATTATTGATGAACAAACCAATAAAAGGCTCTACAAAACAGGCGATAAGGTAAGAGTAACGGTAAATGGAGAAATTGAATATATTGGCCGTGTTGATAAGCAAGTCAAAATAAGGGGTTATCGCATTGAATTGGGCGAGGTCGAAAAATGCATATTGAGCTGTGAACATGTACAAAGGTGCTCGGTCATCGTGCATGAGGATACCTCAAAAACCAATCAATTATATGCTTTTGTCGTTTCAAGTAGTCAGCACCTACAAGAGGACATGATAAAAACGCAATTATCAAGCGAACTACCGGATTACATGGTACCGAGTAAGTTATGGCTGATTGATGAGCTACCAATAACGGTGAATGGAAAAGTTGACCAGACTAAACTACTTGAGCGCGTGTTGCATGATACGGTTAATGCGACTTCACACGCTCCTCCGCAGACTCCCGTTCAAATCGCAATTGCTGAGCATATTTCGTGCTTGCTTAATGTTGAACTTCCAAGCATTGATGATGACATTTTTAATTTGGGTATGCATTCTCTGTTGATGATGCGCTTGCTTGGTGAGATAAGCCGTCAGATAGGTATTTCGTTGCCTGTCGAGTTACTCTTTAAAAATCGCACCATCCGATCTTTAAGCAAAGTGATCGAGCAAATACAGCAAAAAAGAAATCGTGATTCAATGGGCAATGCGCCAGCTACATTAGTATGTTTGCAGGCGGGGCAAAAAGGGTATACGCCCATCGTTTTGGTAGCTGGTGCTGGTGGTTTATTAATATCATTTCAGGCGCTTTTAGAGCGTTTAGATGAGCGTATACCAGTGTATGGGTTACAACCGGACGAAATTGCACACGATGACGATTTAATCAGTTCACTTAGCGCAACAGCAAAGCATTATGTGAGTGCATTAAACAAACTAAAGCTTAACGATAGAGTAAGCCTTGTTGGGCATTCTTTCGGTAGTTTCATTGTGCATGAAATGGCGTGTCAGCTAAAACAAGACCAAGCTAGCGCGGTATCTATGTATGTTTTAGACACCCCCGTTTCTGTGCAAAATGTAACTCAAGTGCATCGCGATCAGAGCGATTTATATTTGCTTAACAATCTATGTGACTTTTTCTCATTGAAAGCGGAACAAAGCGAACTTAACGCTTATATTAAACTACCAATAACACATCGAAGTGCGTGGTTATCTAACTACTTAAGTAACCAAGGCTACTACTTCTCAGAGCCGCAACTAGAAAGCTTTTCGAAAGTTTTTCATGCACAGCTTAATGCGGATATAGGCTTACAAAAATGCGCACTTAATTTTCCAGTGAAAGTCATCAAAGCGAACGAAACGCGTGTCTTTGAGGGAGCAGAATTGGCAGCAGATATGGGCTGGGCGCAGCTTCATGAGAATTTAAAATGCTATGAGATAGATGCTAACCATTTTTCTATGTTGCAGAGTGACCATGTAGGTCAAATTGTAAATATTTTAGAAAATAATTATGTACTCGATTAACGTATTTGACATATGTGTTCTACATTGTAGGCCATACCTAAATAAAGGATGGGACGGAAATGGATCAGTTATTAACGAATAAGGTCAGTTCACAGTCTGAGGTTATCGATCAACGGATCCATGACCTTAGTGCAATCAAACAAAGCGGATTAGCGTGGGTTAAATCGCATATCAGCGAAATAAATCAATGGGTCAATCGTGATGGCTTTGCATTGCTCAGAGGCTTAAACATCGTGAGTAGTAATCAGTTTAGTACCATTTTGGAAACGATTTTTGGCGAGCCGCTCAGTCAGTATATGTATCGCTCATCGCCCAGAACCGCTTTGAAAAACAATATTTACACCACGACTGAATATCATTCTGATCAAGTTATTTTGCAGCACAATGAAAACGCCTACTCAAATTGTTGGCCAATGAGAATGGGTTTTTTCTGTGTAGTACCAGCAAAAGAGGGCGGAGATACACCACTTGCCGATAGTCGTTTGGTATATCAAAACTTGCCGCTACCTTTGAGGGAGAAGTTTGAGCGTTTGGGCGTTATGTACGTGAGAAACTATGGTTCGATAGATTTACCTTGGCAAGAAGTGTTTCAGACTAATAGTAAGCTTGAGGTTGAATCTTATTGTAAAGCAAATGATATTCAATTTGAGTGGCTTGATGAACAAAGGCTGCAAACTAAGCAGGTTCGCCCGGCCGTCGCTACTCATCCTAGAACTGGTGAAAAGGTTTGGTTTAATCAAGCACACTTATTTCACAGCTCAAGTATTGATGCCCATTCTCCAGATATGATGCGTACCAGCATTGGCGAAGACAAGTTACCAAGAAACGCATATTTTGGTGATGGGAGTTCTATTTTGGATGAAGACATCAAAACGATTAACGATGTATATGAAAACGTGACATTTTCATATCCATGGCAAAGAAATGATATTTTGTTGTTGGATAACATGTTGTACACCCATGGTCGACAGGCATACTCCGGTGTAAGGAAAGTTTTAGTGGGAATGGCAAAAATCACTCATGGCTAAGTTTATCGATGCCTTTTAAATTAAAACAAAAGTGTTTGTTAGTAGTTGTGTGGTTAGCAGGCAATAAACCTTTGAAGGAAACGAACAATGCAATGGCTTTTACATTCACGTTTTAAAATTTTGGTTTTATGTTTGATCAGTTTGATCTTGGCGTCCTGTTTACAAAAGAAAAGCATCGCTAAGAACACAACGATAACGGCGGACCAAATTGAGATGATCGCCACAACGGTTAATGATTACTGTGACAAAATGGTGTTCTTTGGCACAGTTTATATCACCTCAGCAGATAGCGTTGTCTATAAGGCAAACTGCGGCCCGCAAAATATGCAATATGAAGTCGATAACACCATAAAGTCTAAATATAGAATTGGCTCTAATACTAAAGCGTTCGCGGCAGCCATTTTAATGCGTATTCTCGAAGGAAAGGACCTAAGACAGGAAACCGTAGGTGATTATCTACCTTGGTATCCGAAAAACGAATGTGCCAATGTTTCTCTTCATCATCTATTAACTATGTCGTCTGGCATTGATAATTATAGCGACAATGAAGAGGTATATGACAACTATGGCTGGCGCCCATTTTTGTCTGAATCAGATCCCGCAAATCAATTGACATTAAGTGGCCCAGAGGTCTTTAGTAAACGTTTTTGTACATGCACAGCGCAAGGTGATAAACCGTCGTTTACACCCGGATCTCAATACGAATACAGTAACTGTAATTACTATTTAATCGGTAACATCATTGAGCGGTTTTTATCAGGAAATCAGGGCGATATTGCCGAAGAGTTTTGGTTTAGAAATGTACTTCAAGAACAGATTTTAAATCCATTAAATATGACCGATAGCGGCTCGTTTAGTGCGATTGGTGTGTATAAGGATATGACTACGGGGTATATCTATAAAGATAACCAGTATTTACCGCTTGCCAATGGCAGACCACCAGCTGTGGGTGGGCCAGTACCCTATGAAAATATATTAGTAAACCCGTACAGCAACCCTTTAGTTTTGTACTCAGCAGGGGATATGTATTCCACGGTTGAGGATATGCACAAATGGGATCAGGGGTTATATGGCACGCAAATTCTAAACGAAACGCAAAAGCTTGCTGCGTTTGCACCGTACTCAAACACCAATAGCAGCGAGTCATGTGAGTATTATGGCTATGGTTGGTTTGTGACATACATTGACCCTAACCAGTACGGAAAAGTATCGAATTGTCCTCAAGACCCAACCGATGCCAACTTAAGACAATACGAAAAGTTTTTGCAGTATTCAGGCAGCTACCCTTATTCATGGGTGACTAGCTTTAACCGATTACTTGAACGTGATCAGACCGTGATGGTTTTTAGCAACTATGTAAAAACGGGTACCGAATCAGATTGTATTTCTAGCGAGATCAGAAACATCATTTTTTATAGTGACAAACACCGTAGTGTCAGTTGTCAAAATGTCTTAAATGATGCTTAGCATAATAGCTGAAAAGGAAATAGAGCAGTTGTATTTCATTTTCACATCGAGGAACAAAAATACATTGTTCCTTGTTTGAGTTACTTTTCTATCACTATGTGGTGGAAAGTGAAAAAGGGCAAACTTGAGTTGAGGCTTTTATAGCTTAAGCAATGGTTTGATGTGTTTAACAACTGTTTAATTCAAAATCATAGAGGATTTATTATGACAGCGACAAAAGCAGCAAAGGATGAAAAAGCAAGCGAAGTGAAAACTGAGCAAGTTGAGGTGGAAAACCGTTCAGCCGTTGCAAACATTATTGTCGATAAGTATACCAAATGGTCATTTGGCACAGGGCTTATTCCAATTCCTGCGGTTGATTTAGTGGCTTTAACTGGTATTCAGATAAAAATGATTAGCGAGATTGCCAAGGTTTATGGTCAGTCGTATAGCGAAAATAAGATACGCGGTACTGTAAGCGCAGTAATTGGTGGTTCATTTCCACAAACGCTTGGCGGTGCAGGCTTAAGCAGCTTTTTGAAAGCTGTGCCAGTGATAGGCACTTTGAGTGCTTTAGCATTTATGCCTGTAGTTTCAGCAGCATCTACCAATGCTGTAGGCACTACGTTTATTCGACACTTTGAAAATGGTGGCACTTTGCTTGATTTAAACCTAGCAAGCATTAAAGGTGACATCTCTGAGATAGCAGCGAAGTATCGTAAAGACAAAGGTAATGCAGACGCTCAAGTGAATGCTGCTAGTTAGTAGTAGGCTGATAAACCAGCAGATTTCTGCTGGTTTATTTATAAAATGCTTGTTAACGTAAGGATATAATTATGTTGGTCGTGTTGTATTTATCGTTATGCCTGTTGTCGGGGTATTGGGGAAGAAACACGTTTGCTGGCCCTGTTGGATTTTTTCTGATCTCCTTGGTGTTTACGCCAATAGCGAGTTTGCTCATTTTGTTTTTGGCAAAGCGAAGAGATCCTGAACCAGAGAGCGACGACGATTGATTTAAGTATGATTTATAAGCTGCTTTATCACTAAATGCTTGAAAGGATATTGCAATTCGTCTTAGCAAGCAAACGAATGCTGAGTACAAAAACAATAAGATAATGAAATGGTATTATACGATTTAATAAGTCGAAATATAAAAATAAAGAAAAGGACCTTCATAGCACTCGGTTGTATCTCTGGGCTTGCTAATGCATTGGTACTTGCTTTAATCAATAATGTGGCAGAGAACATATCTGATATTCATAAAGAAAATCATATTCTCTATTATTTAGTTTTATTTAGCTTAACCATTTTAATCTATGGACTAACGCAGCAGCGTGTTATGACCAAGGCCGCTCGCACGGTTGAACGGGCCATCGCTAGCCTAAGAGTCGAGTTATTCGAGAGTGTACGTTACACCGAATTGTCAACGCTCGAGAAAATTGGCAAAGAACGAATTTTTAATACGCTGAGCAAAGAGCTACAAACCATTTCACAATCTGCACAACTATTTGTGATAATCGGTCAGTCAATTACATTGGTGTTTTTTACCTCGTTGTACATTGCATATCACTCATTTGTTGCTTTTTTGGTGATTTCCGCACTCATTATGTTGGGTGCGAGCATTCATCGGCTTCGAGCTAACGAGATCCAAAAAAATATGCAGCTTTCATTCGAAAGTGAAAACATGTTAATCCAACGCTTATCTGATTTACTCGATGGATTCAAAGAAGTAAAACTCAGTGTACCTCGCGCAGACGACCTAGAACATGCTTTTGTCGCTGATTCTAATCGTGCAAAAAAAGCAAATACCAACACCAAAACCCTGTTTGCGACCGATTTTGTAATGTCACAAATCACCTTTTTTGCGGCAACGGGCGCGATGGTGTTTATTGTTCCTATGCTGTCAGATGTGTATACAGATGTTGTTATAAAGGTGACAACCGCATCTTTGTTCTTAATAGGGCCTATAACCAGTATTGTTGGTGGTATTCCTATTTACACGACGGCAACTGAGGCTGCTAACAACGTGCTTGCGTTAGAACAAGAACTCAAGAAAGAGACTCAAAAAGATAAAGTAAAGGCTGCAAGAGCAAGCCATGGAGCGCAGGTACGCGCCTTCGAAGAAATTCGTTTGGATAATGCCTACTATCAGCACAATAAAAAGGCTGGGGATAGGCCGTTTTTTGTTGGCCCCGTGGAGTTATCCATTAAGCCTGGTCAGATCACGTTTATTACCGGTGGTAACGGAAGCGGCAAAACGACCTTTATCCGTATGTTAACTGGGCTATACGAGTTACAAGGTGGGCAGATACTTCTCAATGGTCAAGCGGTAACAAATAATGAGCTTGAGAGCTATCGGAGTTTGTTTACGGCGGTATTTTCTGATTTTCACTTATTTAAACAACTTTATGGTATTCGCACGGCGTCACAACAAGAAATCGATGATTGGCTCGTATTTTTAGAAATGAACAATAAGGTGAGTGTAGAAAATGGCAAATTCAGCTCTGTGGATTTATCTACAGGTCAGAGGAAACGTTTAGCCTTGCTCAGTACCATTCTAGAAAATAGGCCTATTTATATTTTTGATGAATGGGCTGCTGATCAAGACCCTATATTTAGACGCAAGTTTTATGAACAAGTATTGCCAAGGTTAAAAGCGCGCGGCAATACAGTCATTGCCATCACTCATGATGATGCATACTTCCATTTAGCGGATGTGCACCTGAAAATGGTAGAAGGACAATTAATGGAACACCATCAAGTCGAAGCTGAGGGGACACCCTTATGAATATTATCATCCCACCAGATATAGGCTTACTTGCGCTTGGTGCGCTCTGTTTAGTCATTCTTATCTCTAACTTAGTGATGCGCCTTCTAAAACGTTATTATCCAAAGTTGCGTAAGCGCATCATATCTTGGCGTTTTAGAGCTGGTGTTACGCTGCTGGTTTTATTATTTTTAATAGTCGCCTTATTTCCTGTAGTGTTTATTAAAATTGATTCAGGTCAAGTGGGGGTACTGTGGAAGCGTTTGGGAGGTGGTACCTATCTCGATAAGCCATTTTCAGAAGGTACTGTGCTCGTGATGCCATGGGATAAATTAACGATTTACTCTAGCCGATTCCAAACTGCACATCGAAAGGTACACGCGATAACCAAGCAAGGCTTAAGGATCTCCATGGATATAACGGTACGTTACAGGCCCGTTGTTAAGCATGTTCCTTATCTGCATCAGTTGGTTGGCGCTGATTATGTGAATGAAATGGTGATACCTGAAGTTGGTTCAGCGGTTAGGATAATTGTCTCTAACTATACTGCGGAGGAAGTTTATGGTTCACAAAGGATGGACGTGCAAGCGCAGCTACTGAATGAAGTGCTAAAAGAGTTAAGGTTGCAAGAACAAACGATACTAGAAGAAGCTGAAAGTGGCATAAGGGGACATGCACTTGTAAACCTTGATGATGTGCTGATCCGACGTGTGGATGTACCAGAGAAAGTTCATAATGCCATAATTTCTAAGGTAAATCAGCATTACCTGCAACAAGAGTATGACATGCGTCTAGAAGTTGCGGTAAAAGAGGCCAAAAGAAAAGAAACGGAAGCAAAGGGTATTGCAGCATTTCAAAAGGAAGTTAGTGGTGGTATTTCTGAAACTTACCTGAGATGGCGAGGAATTGAGGCAACTATTGAACTTGCTAAATCAAATAATAGCAAAGTGGTTGTCATTGGCGGTGGTAAAGACGGGCTTCCCCTCATTTTGAATACTGAAAATAGTTTGGCACCGGTAATACAACCTGATACAGAAAAAGAGGCTGAGTCGCCAACTAAGGAATCGATATACAAGAGTCCGACAAGTAGCACTCATATTCCACTAGAAGAGGTGAGTAGCCCATAAACGCTTGACTCATGCCTACGTATCATCGTGGGCATGAGTCAATAGTGTCAAGTTTAAGCACTCTAAAAATATAAATTGTAACTCAGACTCATGCTGGTATTTGTCTGGAGTTTATCTTTTACTGACTCTAATGACAGAGATACACTATTTGCATTATTGATAAACCAACTGTACTTTATCGTTGTTTCCATCATCGTGTTTGTTTTGTGTATTTTTCCAGAGCCCCATGATACTTCAACTGTTAATTTGGTATCGTGTACTAAGTCAGTAACTATTCCAGCTTTTAATTGAGCGAACCATTCGATGTGAGCTAGATTTGATGTTAACCCAGTAACGCCATGTGAATATACTAGAAGATCTTTATGAAGTTGTATGCTTTTACCCAGTCCAAACGAGATCTCACCGACAGAGTCGGGGTTCAGTGAATCATTATATGACGGGCGGTAACCTAAATATAGCTCACTAGACCAAGTCGAATTATGTTGTGTTGAAGGAGCGAGGTTTTTAACGCTGTAAATAGTCGCCTCTGACAGTTTTACGCTATTCTTATCAAAGTTAAGTTCGGTTACAACTTTTCCTAGCAACAATTCAGATTCATACAGATACTGCCGATTATCCGCAAAAAGATAATGGCCAGAAGCCAAGAAACTCAATTGAGCGCGCGCATCGGCTGAGTTATCAATCAAACTTATTCCGATGGCAGAATCTTGAGGGGTCATCGCAGGGTGTTTGTAATCTGCAAGATCGACATCTATTGAATCACCGAGCGCTTCATACCAATTGGCAGATGCGAGTGCTAGGTATTTTTGCGATAGCAAAGGTAACTTTCTTGCTTTGTCGATATTTTTTGTAGTAAGCAAAGGTGTAAGTTGGTACTTTTGTGACGCAGTCAGTTCATCATAAAGGGAGTTTAGTAACCAGTTTGGAGAAGCAATTACTTGCGTTTGTGATACCAAGCCATGTTTTTTGGCAGCCTTTAATACGTCGACAGGACTTACAAATAGCTTTTTTTCAATTAAAACACTTGGGTTGAGTAAGGCGATTAGTTCCAACGTGAGTGTTGCACAGTTATAAGATTGAAAATAATACGTTAAGTTAAGTGCCTTTAGCTCCCATAGGTGTAGCTGTAGCAATCTCTTTTTAAATTCGTCACCGGATAAACGAAATAGCCACAAATTTCGTTTTTCAATATCAAGGTATTTATGTTGATCTTGTTTGAACGGCCTGACGGTGAAAAAACCTGGCATACCAGTGATTAAGCTTTCTTTAATAAGAGAAAAGGGATTGAGCGTGGTTATCTCTGTAAAAAAAGCGAGAGAGTGACTCACTTCAACATCTCGATAATTCTTACCATTAGCCTTTAAAAATATATGGCCCATCATACTTGAGGCCGAGGAGAATATCTCAGATGCAAATACAAGTTCCAGATCGTCAATGGGAACGTGATCAATATACCTCTTTAGTTCAGGGCAATGCTCTAAGGCGCTTGCATAATCACTAATATTTATATTTAAAGCGTCACTTAAAAAAAGACTTCGAGCAGGGTATTTACAAAAAGCAGACTGAGGATCGGTATTAATGAGTGATAGAGTGAGTTCTAGCTCTCTAGAATTAGAGAAATTATTACCGGATAGTAAGAAATTACGACTTGTTATTTGCGGCTTATTATCACTACTATGTAACAAGCTCTGCCAAATTTTGGATGAAGCAACTTCGTTAAGAGATTTTATCTCATGTGCGATAGCATTGGATGTGAATAAAATGAATAGAGCCACTAAAATGTGGCTCTTGATATGATTGTTCATAATAAAGTGTATTATTTACACTTTACTTGTACAGAGTCTTCATAATCCCACATTTTACCTGTAGAACTGTCTGTAGTTGATCCTAGAACACCACCTATAACGATATTTCCAAAAAATACTGGTGTTACAGATTTTTTAACGGTTGTTTCAGCTTGGCAGTCTGCATCTGTTGCTTTAACAACTTTGTCTTTACCATTACGTAAAACAACGACAGTACCGGGAGTTGTGACTTTCTTGTCATCAACCGTTACTTCAATTGCTTTATCGTTAGAAGTTGTAATATTAATTGCTTGTTCTTGGTGTGTCATTACACTCGCACAGCCAGAAAGAGTAGCTAGCGAAACCGCCATTGTTGAAAGTAAGACTTTCTTCATTATATCCATCCCATTTATTGGATTGTAAAAAGGCGAGAACTTACACATAACTTATACTGTTTACAATTTAAAAATAATGCATATGGTGAAAGATTGTAAACAAGCATCTAAGGCGTTGTCGTTTAGTTCGCTCTTATTGCTTCCTATTTTCTTCCTCATTTCTATCTTAGCCTATACTCATCAGCAAACGTTAAATCGGTATTTAGAGGTGAGTAATATGAGATTAATTACACAAAAAGCAGTTACAACGCTAATTTGTTTATATGCTTTATCTGGTTGTGGTGGCTCGGAAGGGAGTAGCACTACTTCTCAGACTGATAACTCTCAACAGCCAGTGACTACAACTAACACTGTACCGATTGCTAATGCGGGTTTGGATCAAAGTGCAATAGTAGGTGAGCCTGTGTCACTAAACGGCAGTGCGAGCATAGACGCAGACGGCGATACGCTCACTTATCAATGGAGCTTTGTATCAAAGCCAACAAATAGTGCATCTTCTCTAACGTCTGCGACAAGTGTTACACCATCATTTATTCCAGACCTGCAAGGCGCTTATCGTATTTTATTGTCTGTTAGCGATAGTAAAGACAGTGCGCAAGATGAAGTTATTATTAATGTTTCACAGTCAGCTGAGCCAAACAATACTCCCGTTGCAAACGCGGGGGATGATGAGAATGTGGATGTTGGAAGCTTAGTCACGCTCAATGGTAACGATAGCAATGATGCCGATGGCGATACATTAACTTACACGTGGAGTTTTATTGCCAGACCTGAAAATAGTCAAGCAACGATTGTACAAAATACCAGTGTAGCTGCATCGTTTACAGCAGACTTAGAAGGGACATATAGAGTGATGTTAACTGTAAGCGATGGCAAAGCAAGTGCACAGGATGAAGTTGTGATCACCGCCAGTCAGTCCACTGCAAATAATTTGGATATTACTAATATTATATTAACTAAAACCGATGGTTCTTGCGTGTCTTATGTAGGTACTTATGAGTCGTTTGTAATGGATATACAAAGGGGGCTCGATTTTAATGGTCAAGTCACAATCACCAACGCAAATAATGAATGTACTTTCGCTGTTAATGAAATTCCCAATCACGACTTTAACGATGCGCAAGCGCAATTTGCGACTGATGTGAGTACACAAAATGCGAATTATCGCGTTTCTGCAAATCCGTCCATATCACCAACCACAACTGAAGTCGAAATTGGGGTGTCTAATGGGGTATTTCTTAATGGCGTAAGTGTGGATATTATGGCTGCCGCTTGTTATGGCGTTGGAAATGAACCGCTTGGTAGAGAAAAAATAGGGTGTGGTGGTAATGAAAAAGACCATCCATGGCGTTATGATCCAATGTCCTCGCTAAATTCATTTGGTACGGACAGTCATAATGCACATCCACAGCCTAGCGGCCGCTATCACTATCATGGAAATCCAAGAGCACTATTTGACCAAAACTGTGATGTCGTTTCACCAGTGATTGGTTTCGCAGCAGATGGTTTTCCTATTTTTGGACCTTGTATCGAATCTAATGGACAAGTACGCGAGGCTAAGTCCAGCTATGCACTGAAAAATAACGGCGGAAAACGTCAAGATGTGAGTGGTTATCAAACGCCTCAAGCCGGTGTAGGAGAGATCGCCAGTGATAATTACGACGGACAATTTAGAGGCGACTGGGAGTATGTAAACGGACACGGAGATTTAGATGAGTGTAATGGCATGACGGTAAATGGTCAGTATGGTTATTACATTACAAACAGTTTTCCTTGGGTTGTGGGGTGTTATCGTGGCCAAGTAAATAGCTCCTTTAGGCCTGCTGGGCCCGCACTAGATAACCTATTACATAGGCATCACAACAATATCAGCGAATATTAGCGCCAGAGGAGGGAACGCCTCAATATTAAAGGCGTTTGTTTTATCCAAGTAATAAATCAACGCCTTTTGATTCAGCTGAGCTCTAACTTTCGTTTGAGCACGGCAAATTAGTGTTCTACACAAACCTTTGCTTAGTCGGAGGTGTTGAGTAGATAGGATGCATAGCCTCTTTTGGCGCAAATAGGGTAAAAACTTTAACTCTCGCATGGTTAAAGCAAAAAGAACCACAATGCAATCAATAAAGCACTGATTATGTTATATTACATGCTTTAATATATTCGCAGTTTGGATACATGAATATACAGCCTACTCAACGTAGATGTCGGAATGTTTGGCATCTACTACAAAAATCAAGTAAACGTGTTCTTCTCGCATCAAGTAAATTTCAAATTTTCTGGAATACCCTAAATGGAGCACAAAAGCTGTATTTCACAGCGTTAGCAATTTTTCCACTGTGTTTAGATAACATAGTTCCAGTAATCATTATTACCATTGCCGGTTTAGCGATGGATTTTTGGCCTCGTTTACTGAGAGTGTGGGAAACATTAATAGGTAAAGCGGTCATTCTGTTGTTTTATGCAGGAGTAACAAACTTTGCGATTGCAAGCGCAGAGTCACTCGTGAATGAAGTATTGAAGGTGTCTGCAAGTAACCTTGCGTATACATTGAACTTATCGATACTGCTTCATTTGCCGATTTGGGTTTTTGCGTGTACGCTCAGTGCTCTGTTATTGCTACAGTTAATATTGCCTTTCTACATGTTTATTATTGTTGCGCTTAAGCCCTTTAGAAACAGGGGAGTGAGTGTTCTATCACACACGACTTATCCAATTATCACGACCTTAGCGAGAATATTTTTAATCGGTATTATCTTTGCGAAATTAATTATGTGGGCAACGAACTCTACAGGGGTGAGACCAGACATAAATTTTGGTTTAAACGGAGAGCCCTTTAGCGTGGGATTAGTCGTAGAATCGCCAATAGATGAACAGCGCCCAATCGATATGGTCAAATTACCTGGTTCGGCATCTGTATATTACTCATACAATCGGCATGGCTTGCAGGAGCATCTAAAAATTAACGACTATTTGAGCATAATTAAGCAATTGATCGCTGATTTCTCATACTATTATGAGGGTAACTCTTATTCCCGTTGTGAAAAAACACCTTCATCTTCAGTTATTGAGTTAAATGACTATGAGATTTTGGAGATCATGCCCGATGAAAGTCAAGAATTCGGTTATTTATTCACGGTTAAAAAGTGTACTTCTCCTGCTTTTCCTATAAATAAACGCGCTGAGTAGACCATTTTGTAACATAATGGTGCGTGTGAATACTTGTGTTATTATGGATAAAGTCGAGTTTAAACGGAACTCGATATGTAGATTAAACATTATAATTGAAATGGAGCATTTAAAATTGCTAAAAGTATTTTCTCCTATTATTCTCAGCCTATCTCTTGTTGCATGCAGTGCTACGACTGATCATGAGCCTTATCAAAAAGACTTAAAGCCGGAAGACAGAACTGAGTATGTCGGTGCCGAAGGTTTAATGCAAAGTCAAAAAGATCAAGTTTATCTGATGAATAAAGAGCTGGCTGACAAATGCCGAAATGCGCAAATTGATTTGGCAGTTGCGAAAACTAAAGAAGATAAACAAGAAATGGATAAGCAACAAGACATAATCAAACGCTCTTGTCGTTAACTTTATTGCGTTTAGCTTTTTTTAACTCCCCCATAAACTGTTTCAGTTTGAGGGGGAGTTACATCATAATAATAAACGACTGCTATTGAGCAGATACCGCAGAGGCAGTGACTGGCTCAAAAATGGGAGATAAGTAATCCATAGCCTGCCTTGCATACCAAGGGCGCATGTGCGAGGAGTCTTTATAATAGAAATTAAAATTGTTATCCATCACTTCGCATACATCATCACATAAATGTGTAATTGGGTCGATCACCTTTACGTCATTTAGTTGCTCAAGCTTATTTAACGCTTCATTATGCAATGTATAAGCTTTTCTTGCTTTTTCAACTGTTATAAAGGAGTTAAGACCGAATCTAACCGAAGCCTTTGGATCAAACTCTGGGGCTCTAGGCTCTCCAAGTATAAGGTAAACTTCTTTAGCGTTGTCTTTTGCAAAAGATAAGAAGTTATCAAACTCTTTTATTCTTGTATTAATTTGGTTTTCTCTTTTTGAAGGGTTATCAGAAAGAGAACCATCAAAGACATAAAAAGAAGTGACTATTTTATCAAATTTGATGTCTTTTATTATTTTTTGATGCTCTTGTATATTATTACAACTCCATTTTGGTTGGACGAATGAAGGTGTAAGAAAGCAACCGCTCTGAGTTAAGTAATATATATTATACTGCGTGCTTAAAGAAGCGGTGTAAGGATAAGTTTGCTCTATATGGCTTGCGCCAATAAAAAGAATATTTTTTAAAGAGCTACCCTCAATAAACCTAATTTTATTTATACCAATAGTTTGGTTTGGCTCTGGATAGTCCCAATCGTCTAATGCCATAACAGCACTCTTAACTTTTGCTTGCTCATCGTTATTCAAGCGCGTCATGGCACCATCTGTACTATAAATGGCGAAGCTTAAAAGCAAAACGAAACCACTCATATAAACTGGTTTACATGTTAAGTAGGAAAAAGGCGTTGTGAATTCTCTTTTGAACTTAATGCTTTCGATAAAACGATGGCTCAAATATCCCATAAGTACAGACAAAGCTATACCTAGATATATGAATGAATCATCTAAAGAATAATAGTATATCAGCACAACAAGTGGCCAATGCCAAAGATAAATAGAATAAGACCAACTACCAACCTTTTGAGCCACGATATTATTTGTTACAAAACTAACTTTTCTATTTGCTTGGATCACCAGAAATGTGCCCAATGTAGGTATTATGGCAAGGTAGCCAGGCCACAAGCTTTCTTTAGAAATTAAAAAATAAGTAGAAATAATAAGTGAAAGACCTAAATATTGTACGATCCGCTGGTTAAAATTAGATAACTTTAAAGGATATAGATATGCAACTCCCCCCAGCAACATTTCCCACGCTCGTGTTGGTAGTAAGTAATATGATGCCATAACAAATTTATTTGAAATAATGGCACAAAATATAAAACCAAAAATAGTTGTAAGTAAGATTGTGCGTCTTATATTCTCAAATGAAGTGATCTTACTCAATAAGAGTAAAACGATTGGGTAGAAAAGGTAAAATTGCCATTCTGCAGAAACTGACCAGGTATGCAGCAACCATTTACCATGTGATGAAGAATCGAAATATCCAAAGCTTTGCCAATATTGGATATTTGATGTAAAACTAGCACTCGTTGCCGCATGAGTTGAAAGTTCTTTATAATCTATGGGGTTTAAAAATATAAAACCAAAAAGTAGTACGATCAGACACATTGAGGCTAAGGCCGGAATGATACGGTTGGCTCTAGCAACATAAAAGTCTAATAAAGAAAACTTTTTCTGTTCTATTCCCCTTGTGACAATTCCAGTCATTAAAAAACCTGAAATTACAAAGAATACGTCAACTCCAGCGAATCCTCCTTGCATCCATTGAGGGTTAAAGTGAAATAATACTACAGCTACTACTGCAAATGCCCGCAAGCCATTTATATCTTCTCTAAATTGCACTGTCCATTTCCCAACAAAAAAATCGCGGTATTATATCGAAAATCGGGATTTTTTAAAGCGAAACCGATTTCGCTAGCGCATTTCAGACAAAGGGGAGAGCTTGCATAGCGTAGTTTGATTGTGCAAATGAAAAGCTAAAAAAAAGCTAGCTTATTAGGCCTAGTTTATGGAGAGGCTCAAATTGATTAATTTATCACTAGCGTCTTAAAAATGAGCGCTCGTGCTGTTACAATACGCGGCTTTTACTTAGAGAGGGTTGTAACTATGGAATGTCGTTTACACTGCGGTGCTTGTTGTATTGCGCCCAGTATTAGCACTAGCTTTCCTTTGCATCCTAATGGTAAACCCGCTGGTGAACGTTGCAAAAACTTAACTGATGACAACTTATGTAAGCTGTTTGGCAAGCCAGAACGGCCTAAAGTATGTCATGACTTCAAAGCAACAGAGTGGGTGTGCGGTAAAAACTCGAATGAAGCGATGTCAATTTTAAGCGAATTGGAAACGTTGACTAACTAGATGGAGAGTTTAAAGCCAAGCCTAGTAATTCGGCTTGGCTGATGGTTTTAGTACTGAGCTTTTGGCGGGAAGTTGGCCAAAATTTCAGAAACGGTTTTGTTTACAGATTCTGTACGTTGCTCTGGCGTTTGTTTGTTGCGCAAACGACCTTCTTTCGCACCGCGCCAAACAAGCTGTTTAGAGTTATTGTCAATCACGTCTATCACTAGCGTACCAACATCATACTCTTTAGTGGTTGTTTTAGTTTGATAGCCCCAGCCCCAGTAATTCCAACGTACACCATACGAAGCACTAAGCGTATCTGCTTCCAGTTTACTTTCAACCGATGCATGGTAATTAATTAAAATATCAGCAGACTTTTCGTCAACTAATTGAATACCTTGTTGTGAAAGCGATGTGCTGATCGCATTTCGCACGCGCTTTTCCATCAAATCATTGATTTGATAATCATGTGCGCCGCCTTTAAGATCTGCATTGGGCGCCCATGCAAACGTTGTGTAGTTTACAAATTCTACAGACTTATCATAATCCCAGTCGGGAGAACTTGAACATGCAGCAAGTAACATAAATGCTGATGTAATAATCAATTTCTTAATCATAATTATATCTCCTTGGGTCAGCCGCAGCTGACCTTATGTATGATCAGACAGCGGCACTTTGTTTATGTTCCACTTCAATCCAGTCTTTTTCGTCAACCCAGTTTTGGCGACCGTTTTTCACACTTCGAATTGGCACTAAATAGTCACAACTGATCTGTGGTTTAACAGACGCGAAAATGGGCACAAAGCCAAAGCTTAACGCAGTTTCAATGATCGCCTTTTGGTTTTGAGGGTCAATATCGGCTGCCTCATCAATATAAATTGGAATACGATACAAAGCTTGCTCTTGATCAGAGAGCAAGTACCGTATAAACAACATACCACATAACAGCTTGATTGTAATACGAGTTCCGTTTGAACCAGCAGAGTCAATCTTATCAAAGTGCTCTGTTTCACCTGCACGATTAACGACTTGAAAACGTATATCAAATAAGTCTGTAAGTGTTAGGCCGGCTTTTTCGCTGGCCAGCTTGATGAGGTGATCTTTTGCTTGGTTGACGGCTTTTTCATCAACTGGCTCTGAAGAAAGCAGATCCAGATTATCACCTTTTTCATAGCTATCTGAAGTACTGATAATGGTATCAATGCTATCGACTAACATCTTACGCGGTATCACATTAATCTTAAATGACTGCAAGTTAGAGATACGATGTTGACTTATACCTCGGTTAAAACTGTTCATTTCACGTCTTAATCTGTCTAAGTCTTCGCGCAGTCCTTTAATGGTGGCCGCTACTTCTGTGAGAGCAACACGCGCGTGCCTGTCGACGGCATCACGTTCGTTGTCGATATTATGGTAGGCGCTGATCAATTTAGCGTACTTATTAAATTCGTCAGTTTCATTGTCGAATTTGGTGATACCGGCATTATAAATATGCAAATAGGTGTTACGCACATTGACTGCAAGGTTACGAAGCTCATTACATTCTTTGTTAAATTGATGAACAACTTCCGCTAGATTATCAAAATCAAGCGCAATTTCGACAGGGTAAGGGGTTTGCTTACCGCTATACAAATCTAAAGTATGGTCAATTCGCTCTGATTTAACTTGGCGTAAACGATCGCTTTGGCGTGTCAATAAGTCTTGCTTACTCTTAATAATCGAACGTCTATCAGAAATAGAACCAGCATTACGTTGCACGTCTTGCAAGTATTCATCAACTTGTTCACGCTCTGCGTTGAGTTGTTCGCGAAGCACTTCTTGCGCGTCCACAGACTGTTGCATTGTCTTGTATTGTTCAAAACGTTTTAATGCGGCTTCTAGCGTCATTAACTCGTCATACAGTGCGTCGCGTTCTTGTTGTTTTTGCGCTACGTTTGCGGCGACTTCTCGTTGCTGTTTAAATTCGTTTAATGAATTTTGCAGTGCATCAAGTTGCGCCTTCAGTTGTTCTTTGTTTTCGCCACTTTGCATTTGCACAGGGCTGAGCTTTTTCAGTTTTATTGTCGCGCCAGGTACGTTGAGTTCGCCACCTTTTACATTCGCTGAAAGTTGTTCTAAAAACTCGCCAAATGCATCGTCATCGGTAATTGTAATATCACCTTGGCTGGTTGTAGCGAAAGACAGTAAATCTGGATTTAAAATACGAGAGATCTCTTCAACTTCTTTTAGCGATAGGTCTTCGCGCATACGCGTAAATAAATTGAACTCTAAGTTTTTCAGTTGTAGCTTTAAACTCTTAATCTGCTTTTGTGTTTCATTAATACGAAAGTCTAGGGTGTGTAAACTCTGACCCTGCGCGCTATTAATTGAAAAAGACAGTTGCTCGTACTCTTTTTTAAGTATCTGAAGGTTGGTTTTGAGCGTTGCATGATTGGTTAATTCAAACTCATTTTTAAGTACAACGTAGTCGATGAACCATTGTTCAATTTGCGTTTGGCGACGTTCAATATCACGGGATTGTTGAAGATAAAGCTGTTGTTTTTGTTCAAAATCATGCTTTTCTTGCTCTATGTCTTTAAGCTGTAAAGCCAACTCTGTCATTTGAGACTGCTGATATTCATCATATTCAACGAGGGCTTTATCAATTTTAGGCGCATATGCCGCAAGTTTACCTTTAATGCCGGATTCGCTCTCTAGCATGCCTTCCAATGCTGCGATAGGCTCTTGCATTGACTCTAGTGCAGATAATTCACGACGTGCGTGATTAACCTTATCAAACGCACGACGCCAAACTTCATAAAAGTCGACTCTAGAGTTAGACATATGGCGTTCAAACACGCGGAGCATAAATCGTTTAACGTCACTTGCACCAAGCTTGTGTAAATTCAGAATACGGCGAAATATTTCTTTGTAGATAGCCGCATCCTGCACATTGTTAAGCGGGATCATCTTAAGGTTTACATCACCATCAAACTGAGTCGCGCCACCAGTGAGTAGGGCATTTAACTCTTGTGCTTTTAGCTCGATGGGTTTTTTACCTTGGTTTTCTAAATGTTTAAACAACTTCGTATATTTGATGATGCTTTTACCTTCGGTAAAGTCATCAAGGTTTAGTTTACCGGGGTAACAAAAAAATTGATGGGCAAATCCTGCAATTTTACCAAGGCCTGCAACACCAATCACTACATCACCGTGGGGTAGATTTGCTTCGAGTAAAATATAAGACTGATCGGTAGAGAAATAGAACTTACGCGTTTCTTCAAGATCATGGCCATCCCATTCGGTTAGACGAAGGTCGTTGATCAATGGAAATTGTAGCGCGTTAATAACGGAACTTTTTCCGGTATTATTAGGCGCACAAATAGAAGCGCTTTTATCTAGTGGGATCACGCATTTGGCGTAGCCTGCGGTATTCAATAACGCGAGCTTACTTAAACCATATAACTTACTCATACTTCATCCTCGAGTCCGTCAAAACTATCTTCATTTACTTCCATTAGCGCATCAATGTAACGATACACGGGTGCCAAGTGCATAAAACCTTGTTCAACTTCTTTGGCTAATCCAAGGCGGACCATACGTAAATAAACATCCTTACGTAAGTCTGAACCGGAGAAAATTTCGAGTTGATCAAATAGATGTTTATTTAATTGTACGAGCGTTTGCATAAGCTCTAGGTCGGCAACATCATCAAATAAAGCACGCAATGGGTCTTTACCTTGGTTGGCATAGTGCTCAATCAAGATGAATACCGTCAACGCGATTGCGCGCGAGATCTTTCCCATATTTGGCGTGCTTTCATCGCTAGCTAAATAATAAAAACCTCTTCCGTCGTGTTGTAAATCGTGACCTAAAGCGTTAAAAAGCGCTTGATATGCATCGATGTGCTGGTCAAGTTGCTGCCAAAGGGTCGTATCTTGTTCACTGATGTGATAGCCACTCACTAGCTTTTTATTAATGGCTTGTAATTCGGTCAGTTCCGATAAATTAATCTGCGTCATGATGTTTTTCTTGTGATGTACTTGCGTTGAACGGGTAAAGCGCAAACGTGTGTTCAGCTATGGTAACTTTACTGCGTTCTTGGTCTTGCTGTAATTCAAATGCGTCATCGCTGATGAGTTTTTGGTATAAAAACAACATTTCATCGGCGTCGAGGCTAGGGTAGGTGTCAGACAAAAAGCCCAGTAAGGCTTTTGGTTTGCGTGCCGAACCAGAGAACGCGCTCGCAAATGATGTTTTAACATCCTGATAGTCAGGAATATTAGGGCTTTGGTAGTCTGGGACGTCAGTGTGATCGGGTAGTTGGTAATCTTCGTGCTCAAACTGTGCAAGGCTTGCCATGTAAGCAACCATATGGCGTTTTTGGCCAAGGGAAAAGCGTTGAATATCAGAAACAAACTCTGGTTGCACGGGGCTCAACATACGGTCAACGCCATTTTTTCTTATCATGCCAAGTACTTTAGCAGCTTGACGAGTGATAAGGGTATTGCGACGCAGTTCTTCGCGAAGTGGCATTAGCATGTCTGCACTTTTGCGCAAACTTTCTCTACCTACTAAGTGCATGTCTAATATGCGAGTTCTAAGTTGCTCTAACATGCGCTTGTCGTGAGTTCCTCGGCCAAACAGTTCAATATTGTCTATTTGTTGGCTGATCTGTCGCTCGATTACGCTAAAACAGGCGTGAAATTCGCCGCGAATGTCGACCATTTCTAACATAGGTTCGATATATTCGTCGAACGCTTCGATAACGGCACGATACCTTTTTTGAAGCGATAAGTTTGTATTGTCAGATTTTGCTTGTTCAACCAAATTAAAAATAGCGCTTTCGTTATGATGAAATAATTTCACTATTTTGCGAACTCGTTCATCCATAATGCGGCTAAAACGTCTCAACTCGCTAAAATCATCATCTTCACCAGCTTGCTGTAAACGGTTACCAAGGCGCTGTAAATCTCTCACTAACACGGTAATTTCTTCCGCTAAGCCAAGGTGCTCTTCCTGTAGTAAAAAACTTGCAAAATCAGCAATGGCACGGTTGATTTCTAGCTGCGATGACTTCGCAAGCGGTATAATTATTTCCTGATTTAACAACCTGTTAGACTCGCGAAATACTCTTTCACTGGTCCATTGAGGATTTTTATGTTTTATGATGTTTTGAACATCTTTTATGCTGAAATCGGTCATTTTAAACCGTTTAAAAAGCAACTCTAATACGCCCCAATGTTCGTTGAGCGTATTTAATACTTTTTTTGCTGGGATCATAGCTTTCCAGTTTGTATCAATTTTATGACATGCAGGGTAATTAATTTGTTTGTAGCCATAGCGCATACATGTTGTAAGTGCTAGACTTCGCGCCGACTTACGTTACGTTCGATTATAATACTTTATTTACAGGTTGTTTACGCAAATGGTTACGCCTATTATCCTAACCCTGATAGCGATTGCGTTCGTGCTTATCGTTATAGAGGATATCATCCATGTAAACAAGGCCAAAACTACCCTTTTTTTTGGTACTTTGTGTTGGATTATCGCTTTTATCTCTCCTATTCATGGGCAAAGCCCAGAAACTGTTCAACATCAGCTTGATCATAATATCCTTGAAATAGCCACTTTATGGTTGTTCTTAATGGCGGCGATGACGTTTGTTGCGTATTTGAATTCCAAAGGGTTTATTCAAAACATTGTGCACAGGATCATGCCAGCACAAATTAGCGAACGCAAGTTGATGTTTTTAGTCGGTATTTCGGCTTTTGTATTTTCATCTATTTCAGATAACATTACAGCAACACTGATTTCGCTAGCGGTGGTGATGTCATTGAAGCTCGACCCTAAGAAGCTGATCAAATATGCCACTTTGATAATTTTCAGTGTAAACAGCGGTGGCGTGTCGTTGATAACTGGTGATGTAACCACCTTAATGATTTTCTTAGCAGATAAAGTCACTATACCAGATTTATTATTGCTGATTGCACCAGCATTGGTGAGTGTATTAGCTTTAGCGGCTATGTTGTCTGTGGGTATGAATCAAACATTGCAGTTTGATAAAACAGCACAGCGCCGAATAGAAAAAACCGATATCACAATTGCGGTTATATTTATGTCAACGATCTTCGCAACCTTATTTTTAAGTGTGCAATATCAAGTTCCACCTTTACTTACATTTTTGTTCGGTCTGTCGTTTATGTTTTTAGTCGCTCAGTTCCTCATGCGTAAAAAAGACGTGAACAAGAAAATCATCGATTATATTCGTGAGATTGAATACGACACTTTATTGTTCTTTGTAGGTGTATTGCTATTAGTCGGTGCGCTGAAGGAAGTTGGTGTACTTGCTATGTTCACAGACTTATATGTTTATATGAGCCCTGAATATGCAAATTATGTAATGGGTTTACTATCGGCAGCCGTTGATAACGTGCCACTAACAGCAGCTCTGTTGAAAGCGGATATCACGATGACAGCTCAACAATGGCTAATGTTCACATACGCAACCGGTGTAGGTGGTTCAATGCTTGTAATTGGTTCGGCTGCAGGCATTATAGCTATGAGTAAGGTGAAAGCACTGACGTTTATGAGTTATTTAAGAATGTCATTGTACCTGCTTGTGGCATATAGCATCGGATATGCAGGAGCTTATATGTCAGGCCAGTTTATTTAACGTAAATTTAGGTGTCACGACAATTAAGACTTGACACCTAGACGGCTAAAAGATATTTTTTATCAGCCCGCTGCTTATGCGGGCTTTTATTTTGTTTTTATTCAGGTTACTAAAGGCAAAATAGACAGAAGAGGTGCGATGCTTAGGTATTTAGTGGTAGGTGACGATAGCCTGTGACCATTAAAGAGGGAAGTATTCGCCGAGGAAAGTTTTAGTACGTCACTTTGACTTTTCGGTTTACGAGGCTGAATCCTCGGAACTGTCACCGTTTTAGGTGGAGAGCTTCTGGCAAAGGTCTTATCAAACAAAGAAAATTTCCATTGCCAAGTTCTCCTTTTATTTATGATCACGCAGCTTGTGATCACAAGGAGATATCATGAATTCGCAGTACACAGTCGCAAAATTTGGTGGAACCAGTGTAGCTGATCACGACGCCATGCACCGCTGTGCACAAATTATACACGATGATAGTCAAGTACGAGTCGTTGCGGTAAGCGCCAGTGCAGGGGTGACTAATCATTTAGTGACGTTAACGCAACAAAAAGCCGATGAACAGCAAAGGTTATCATTGGTGCAATCAGTGCTCGAAATTCAAAATGCCATTCTTGCTAAGTTAACCCTAGATCATGATCTTAAGTTTGGTTTTGACGAAACTATCACGCAATTTAAAGCTTTGGCTGCATTGCCAGCGCTCAGCAATCAACAATGCGACGAAATGCTCAGCTTTGGCGAGCGTTTATCATCTTATTTGTTTACCCAAGTATTAAGAGATTTGGGCGTTAATGCTGAGCGATTTGACGTTCGACAAGTACTTAAAACTGATAACCGGTTTGGTAAAGCGACACCGGACGTAGAAGCCACATCTATTGCAGCTAAGCAGCATTTAGTACCGTTACTTGATGAAAAGGTGGTTGTAACACAAGGCTTTATTGGGAGTGATCAATATGGCCAAACCACAACGTTAGGGCGAGGCGGTTCTGACTATAGTGCAGCATTACTGGCTGAAGCGATTGAAGCACGAGCCGTGCATATTTGGACGGATGTCGTGGGTATTTTCAGTACAGATCCTAGATTATGTGTTAAAGCCGCGCCAATTGCGCGATTAAGTTTTGATGAAGCAGCAGAAATGGCAACATTTGGCGCTAAGGTTTTACACCCCGCGACTATTCTTCCGGCGAGTCGAAGTGGTATTGCGGTGTTTGTTGGTTCAAGCCGAGATCCACAAGCAGGTGGCACTTGGATTGAACGAGAAAAATCAGCGCAACCGGGTATAAGAGCTGTCACGCAGAGAAAAAATCAAATCCTACTGACGCTTAAAAGCCCCGAAATGTTACTTGCGAGTGGTTTTTTAGCAAGAATATTTACTATTTTAAGCGCTTACAACATATCTGTTGACTTGGTTACGACATCAGAGATCAGTGTGGCGATCACACTTGATAATGCGCAAAATGCATCTCGCCCAGAGCTTGATCAAGCCTGCTTAGATGAATTGAGTGAATTCTGCCATGTTACCGTGGAGAATAACTTAACACTGGTTGCTTTAATTGGCTCAGAAATTCAGCTGAAACAGCAGGAAATTAATTTGATGCAAGTACTTAGTGATTTCAACATTCGATTAATATGCCATGGCGCAAGTAAGCATAACTTGTGTTTCTTAGTTGAGCAGTCGGACTCAGATCATGTTGTTAAAGCAATCCATGCTAAGCTACTAGAGGCCGCATAGGGGTGAGAGGGGGCGTGAGCAACTTGGCTTGCTAGCCCCTTTTGTTTTATTTTGCTAGCACAATTTAATTCGCAATGTCACACGGGGCATTATGGGGTTTTTAGATGTCTACCAATTTTGGTTTGAGGAATGTACAGAACAAGATTGGTGGAAAAAGTCAGCTGAATTCGACCGAACAATTGAAATTAGATTTGGTGATGTTCATCTAGCGGCTGTGCGAGGCGAGCTGGCCTATTGGCGAGCTGAGCCCATAGGTGCATTGTGTGAAGTCATTGTACTGGACCAATTTTCTCGTAATATCTACCGTGATAAAGCGAATTCATTTGCCAGTGATCCCTTGGCACTGTGTTTAGCACAACATGCAATTGAAAAAGGATTTGATAAGCGTCTGGCAACAAAAGAAGTGAGCTTTTTATATATGCCGTTTATGCACAGTGAAAGCGCAATTATTCATGAACAGGCTTTAGTGCTGTTTAATTCTCTGCCCAACTATGAATTTGAGTTGAAACATAAACAAATCATCGATAAATTCGGTCGCTATCCCCATCGCAATGCTATTTTAGGTCGCCCATCAACAAAAGAAGAATTGATGTTTTTAGCCCAACCGGGGTCCAGTTTTTAGCATGCTGGCTTTTTAGCTAATTAGCTTTGGACCTATTTCATTCGCATTTTTTAACAACTTAAGTATAATCTGCCGACCAAAACAATAACTAAATTAGACTCTGTATGGCTCAATTGCGTGATGGCTTTCAAAGCCGAATTGGCTTTGTACTCGCGGCGGCAGGTGCTGCGGTAGGACTTGGCAACATTTGGGGATTCCCCACTCAAGCGGCAAACCATGGTGGTGGTGCGTTCTTACTTGTTTACTTTGTTGTTATATTTTTGTTAGCGCTACCCGCGCTTTACACTGAGCTATATATAGGGCATCAGGCGCAATCAAACCCAGTTAACGCATTACGCCAAGCGTGGAAAGAAAAAGCGCCAAAAGTAGGGGCCGGGGCCGGATATCTAGGCTTGTTTGGCGCGATTATCATGTTGAGTTTTTATTCCATTGTTGCAGGTTGGATGTTGGCGTTTTCTCTTGAGCCACTTGCAAGGTTTTTTGGTTTAGAAGAACTCAGTACATTTTTAAAAGGTGATTCAACGCTTAGAAATTTTATTTTCACGCCGCTCATGTTGGCGCTCACAGCAAGCATTATCCTTAAAGGGGTTAAGTCGGGTATTGAGGCCTGGTCAAGAAGACTTATGCCAATGTTGCTTGTTTTACTATTAGCGTTAATCGGTTATATCGCCACCCTTGAAGGGGCTGCGCAAGGCTTTAGCGCATACCTTGTACCTGACTTCTCAAAAGTCACGGATCCCGATCTCGTCATTGCCGCAATGGGACAAGCATTTTTCTCTTTGTCTTTAGGTGTCGGCTGTATGATGATCTATGGCTCATACTTAAAACCGAATGAAAACCTACCAAAACTCACAATGAGTGTCGCCGCACTTGATACCGGCGTCGCATTTTTAGCCGGACTTCTCATTATTCCTGCCGTGTTCGTGGCTCAACATAATGGTGTTCAAGTATTCCAAGATGGAAAATTGATAGGCGAAGGCCAATTGATTTTTGCCGTATTGCCTGAGTTATTTTCAAGTATGGGCGCAATAGGGTTGTGGGTAGGTCTGACTTTCTTTGTATTGATGTCAATCGCCTCTGTTACGTCAACGATTTCTTCCACGGAGATCCCAGTTTCGTTTTTAGTGGAAAACCACGGTATGCAACGAAAAGGAGCAACTTGGCTAGTAACGGCAATCATTTTAGTTGTTTCAAGCACTATTATTGTAAATTTTGATTGGTTGTTTGGGCTTGTTATAACGGTATTGACTCAGTATCAGCTACCATTAATGGGCTTATTCTACTTTATTACGGTTGGTTGGATGTGGAAAAGAGGCAACCAGCTAAGGCTTGAATGTAAAGGCACACATTACTGGTTTGCACAATATGTTCGTTTTGTGTGCCCGGTATTAATGACCATTGTGTTTGTAAACGTGGCACTAAATAAACATTGATAGCATAAAAGCCCTTAATAATAGTGCATTATTAAGGGCTCTGTGCTTGCCTTACCAGCGATTTATGTAGTTGATCTTGATAGTTTTCTCATCAAAGGTCGTTTGGCGTTGATGCCAGCCTTCGTTTAAATCATATCCCTTGTTAATACTAATTTGATACAGTTCATCGGGCGCGCTTTGGTAGCGTAAGCGGCTGAATATCGAAAGGCTATCTGAGCGCGTGTTATGTTGCATCATGGTATTCCAAGACCAATCTTCATTGAATGCAATATTGGCTTTTATACGCGTGCTGTACATGTTGTCTTTGATGCCATCACGCTCGTAATAATGATTTCTGCGTGCAACAGTGAGCATTAAATGCTTACTTGGTTTATAAATTACCTCCCCTAAGATTTGTTTTCTATCACTATCAAAAAATTTGCCAGAAGTAAGTTTAATATTGCCTGATATGATCCGATCTCGCGGTGTTTCATAGAATAACTTCCACTGGTCGAATTTATAATCTTGAGCCGAAAACTTAATGTTTCTTCCCATTGCGTATCTGTTTTTTAAACGTTCGTTACGAGAGTCGTACTGTATATAACCAGTGGCATTACTCTTTGTTTGCCAATAGAATGGCCTGATTGCGTACTCTTTACTGATCCAATTGTTATTTGTATCGTTATGCTGATAATAAAAGTAGGTCAATTGATATAGATTGAGGTATTCGCCCAACAGTCCAGAGGTTGGACGTTCCCTGAAGCGTGTCATGAGCTCATAGTAATTAATGCCTTTACGATTAACGAACCCTAGAGATGGGTTAAAGTCTTCTCCTAAATAACGATATTTTGCTTCTACATAAACGGCGTCGTTAGGTAAATAGAGCTGCGCACCGTAGGCTTTGGTATCGTCCATGCCAGGTTGTTTGTCTGTTTCTTGGTACCAAGCATGCGCTCTGATTTGCTGGTCGTCTAAGAAGCTCCCTGAAAAACGGTAATCGACACCATATAAGCCAGTATTATCGGCATCACTGCTATTACCATCGGTTGCAATAACACCCACTTGGTGATTTTCGTTAATTTGCTGCTTCACCCGCGCTACAGTTAACTGGCTACTGTCATCTTTGTTGCCGTCCCGCTCTTGATTTACGCTGAGTACACCAAAACTAGTGCCCTCAATTTTGCCAGTTACCTTAGTTCCCCAGTTTACATCCAGTAAACCATCCATCGGCCCTTGGCCAATGCGACGAGAGTAAAATGGCATACCATTAAAGTCATCATTGCTGAACCCGCCAAAACTAAAGACTTGGGAATCTTGCAAGAAGAAGTCACGCTTCTCTGAAAAGAATTCACTAAAGCGCGTCATGTTAATATTTACTTCATCGACATCTGTGCCGGAAAAATCTGTATTAAGAGTGAGTACTCCTGTAATGTTGGGAGTAAATTTGTAAAACGCATCCATAGATGGCGTCCATTTGCTTTCGTTTAGATTATCTTTAAAGCTCAAACCCGTTTTAAGTTCAATGCCTTTACCTTGATTTAAGCCAGTTATATTGGTGATCTTTGCAACTTGCGGCACTGTCCATGGATAGTTTTCGGGATCGTTGAGATTCCAATAAATTTGTTTGTATGGCTTTGAGAGCTTGTGTCTTAGTTGTAGTCCCCAGTCGCTTTTACTTGGATCAAAGGAAATAGATTGTACAGGAATTGCCATCTCTACACTCCAGCCTTTTTCCGTACGGCTGGTTTTTGCATACCAAATGGTCGTCCACTCGCCGATATACTTTGTCCCATCAATAAGCCCTTCTTCTCTAATCCCTGAAGGGGTTACATGAAAGAGATATCCGTCTCTTTTATCGTAGTTGGTGTCCAAAGAAATACCAAAATAGTCTTCATCCCACATCCGCTCACCTTGGATCAGCACCCGATCCGTGATGGTATCTTGGGGCTGTGTTATTTCAGCGGCAACATAAAAGAATTCAGCGTCATAGCCTATGCGCGCTTTGATTGGGTACGGGGCATTTTTTCCAATGGTTGGCCTGAATTCAACAAACTGCTCGACTATTTTGGCGCCTTGCCACTCTCGTTCGTTGACTATGCCATCAATGACTGGCGCGTGTTGCAATTTAGTTAGCGCCAAAGGTGAGCGCTTAAAGTTGCTGTTTGCTAATACGTTTGAGCTTGAAGCGAGCGCCGCTATGTATATGTAATAAATGCTTTTCATAATCTAATCCGTTTGGAGAACTGATTAAAATAATGCACAGAAGTGCACTAAAAAGCGTGATAAACAAAGGAAATGCGATGACTAAAACATGCGCCGAAAAAGTGACAAAGATATGTAACATATTGAATTAAAAGCTAACAATGTAATTTAAAGCGTGTAATTCTTCTCTGGGCGTTTGTCCAGGAGCAAAACGCTCTAGTTTGAAATTCAGTTGTTTAAGCATTTGCGGTTCACATTGATAGTGAACTTTTTAACGTAGGGATGCGTAAAATTTTGTACATAGCAATTAAGTCAAAATATACTTTTTAATGACCAAAGCGGCTTATTTATTCACCCACGATTTACGCCTAAGCGATAATCAATCACTCTCAGCAGCAATCGAGTCGTCTGACGAACTCTCGATTATCTTTATACTTGACCCAAATTGGTTTAGACCAACTAATTACCATCAAAAGCCAATGGGCAGTCACAGGTGGCGTTTTTTAAAAGCATCGCTTCTGGATATCAGTAAAAGATTGAACTTTTATGGTCAAAACTTGAATATACTAATTGGCAACCCTGTGATTGAATTGCATCGATTTATCGAAGCAAACGATGTCGCTAGGCTGTATCTCACCAAACAGTTCGGCTCTTATGAGGTGGAGTTAATTGACCACTTACAAGTGCTCAATCCTGGGTTACATATTCAAGAGTTTTGGCAATCAACATTATTTACCCGATCGGAATTAGACTTTTCATCAGTGTCCCTAAGCTCTTTCACTCAGTTCAAAAATACGACCAAGCATTTGAGTAAGCATGTTAAACCTCCCGAAGGCTTGCCTAGTTCTTTAATTAAGAGCTCAAACTTATGTGACGAGAAAAATTTTGAAAGCAAACTTGCACTGTTTGAAAAACAATTTGTCACTATGTCATCAAGTTCGGCTCTCGATGAAAAATTCACTGGTGGGGAAACTGCAGGTAATACTCATCTTCATCACTATTTCTGCACACACAATGCGTCTAGCTACAAGCAAACACGCAATGAGTTGGATGGTTGGGAGAATTCAACGAAATTTAGTCCATACTTAGCGCTCGGTAACTTATCGGCTAAGCAAATATGGTACTCAGTGACAAACTACGAGTCGTTATCTGGCGCAAACGAGTCCACCTACTGGATACGGTTTGAACTTTTGTGGCGAGAATACTTTCAATGGTTGTTGTACCGTTATGGTAAAGCATTTTTTAGATTTTCTGGCCTTGCAAATAAGGCACCCCTTACAAGTTTTTATTCTCAACGTTTTAAATTGTGGTGTTCGGGCAATACCCCGTACCCATTGGTGAATGCGTGTATGCGAGAGCTCAATGAAACAGGGTATATGTCAAATAGAGGTAGGCAAATTACAGCGAGTTGTTTGGTAAATGAGTTAGCCGTGGATTGGCGCTATGGGGCGGCATACTTTCAACAGCAGTTAGTTGATTTTGACATAGCCTGTAATTGGGGAAACTGGCAATACATAGCCGGAGTAGGGGTCGATCCAAGAGGTGGAAGACACTTTGACATAGATAAACAAACGGCGATGTATGATCCTGACAGTGAGTTTGTAAATAAGTGGGCTGAAGGTGTTGGAATAACAACTAGCGATCACGTCGACATTGATGACTGGCCAATAGAGCAGAAAAAATGAAAAAGGAACATTTACCTTCAAAAATATGCGTTGTTTGCCAGCGTCCGTTTAAATGGCGAAGGAAATGGCGACTTAACTCGCATGACGTGAAGTATTGCTCCAAGCGTTGTGCATCGAGAAAATCTATTTTAGTGGAACAAAAATGAAGACTCTGTATAAGAAATTGCGTTTGATACTCGGTGATCAGCTAAATGCATCACATAGCTGGTTTAAAATTAAGGATGATCAAACTTTGTATGTTATCGCTGAGCTTCATCAAGAGACAGGTTATGTAAAACACCATATCCAAAAAATATGTGCATTCTTTTGCGCGATGGAACAGTTTGCAACTGCGCTACAGCAAGCTGGTCATCGTGTTCAGTATATGACGCTTGATGACACTTATGCGTTTAAAACACTGGCTGATTTAATCAATGATTTAATAAATCAATATGGCATTGATGTTTTTGAATATCAGCTTCCTGATGAGTATAGGTTAAGGAAGCAACTAGCAAAGTTTAGTGAACAGACAGCGGCGCAAGTAACGAGTTATGAAAGTGAGCATTTTTATCTAGATGAACAGGCCTTGAGTAAGGAGTTTCAAAAGGGAAAAAGACACCGTATGGAGGCGTTTTATAGGAAAATGCGTAAACGATTCAATATATTAATGCAAGGTGTAGAGCCTTTAGGTGGCAAGTGGAATTTTGACCATGATAATCGCAATAAGTTAACGCATAGCGACTTCAATGAAATACCAAACCCGCTTTTATTTGATAACGATGTAGCTCATATTCTAAAAAGGCTAAATAAACATGATGTTCAGACAATTGGTACGTCAAATCAAGTCTCGTATTGGCCAGCAAACCGCGCTCAGGCGAAAGCATTGTTGGCGTACTTTTGTGAAAACTGTCTACCTCACTTTGGCCGATTTCAGGATGCCATGACTTGCGAGCTCGACAATGTATTTGAGTCGAGGCAGTGGAGCTTATTTCACTCGCGTTTGTCGTTTGCCATAAATGTAAAAATGCTGAGTCCCATGTTTGTTGTTAATTATGCTATTGACCACTACATGCAAAATAAAAATCGAATCTCCGTATCTCAGATAGAAGGGTTCGTAAGGCAAATTATTGGATGGAGGGAGTTTATTCGCGGCATTTACTGGGCAAATATGCCTCATTATGCGCAGCAAAACTTTCTTAAAGCTGATAAAAGTTTACCAACGTGGTTTTGGAACTCGAAAACAAAGATGAATTGCATGCGTCGTGCAATCGAACAGTCACTCGACTATGCCTATGCTCATCATATTCAGCGTTTGATGATAACTGGAAATTTTTGTTTGATCACAGGTATTAACCCTAACGAAGTAGATGAATGGTATCTCGGAATTTATATAGACGCCATAGAATGGGTTGAGATGCCTAATACCAGAGGGATGAGTCAGTTTGCAGATGGCGGCATTGTTGGCTCAAAAGCCTATGCCGCAAGTGGTAATTATGTAAAAAAGATGAGTGATTACTGCAGCGCCTGTGAATATCAAGTAGATAAAGCGTCAGGTGCACAGGCTTGTCCTCTAAATTCGCTTTATTGGCGTTTTATGGTTCAACATGAAGAGGCGTTCTCGAAAAATCCGCGTAATCGAATGGTTTATGCCAACTGGCAAAAGAAAAGTAGTGAAGTGAAAAAGAGCATATTGGCACACGCAGAGTATTGCATTGAGAATATAAACAAGCTGTAGTGCCTGTAAAGTATAGTTGTACAATATTGTAAAGGGCCTTTACGTGTTGTTTACCTTCTGAAAGACACAAAATTCGCGTGCATATTTGCGAAGTATTGAATATCATTTTCATCTTTGATTAGGGGTAAAAAGGGCACATCACTATGGAACTGTCTACTTGGCTTAGCTTAGCGTTGATTTGCATATTAGGGGCTATGTCTCCAGGACCAAGTTTGGCCGTCGTTTTAAAACATTCGCTTCATAATAGCGCTGCACATGGTATCGTTGCTAGTCTGAGCCACGGGTTTGGAGTGGGGGTGTACGCTGCGTTATCATTATTAGGATTGGCGGGCTTAGTCAATCGCTACCCAATTTTATTTCAAATAATGGTATTTGGTGGGGCGATGTACTTAGCATTCATGGGTATAAAAATACTGACAAGCAAGACAGGCAGTTTATCGGTTGAGAGTCCGAGTGCGACTTCTGATTATGGTAAAGCGGCGAGAGATGGTTTTGCGATAGCCTTTCTCAATCCCAAATTGGCGATCTTTTTCCTGGCACTCTTTTCTCAGTTTATCGTCCCTGAAAATATGACGCTACAGTCAGCCTTTATCATGTGTTCGACCGTACTGATCATTGATACTGTATGGTACTTTGCTGTATCGGTATTAAGCGTTAAAGCAAGAGATAAATTTAGCTTTATTTCAAAACGAGGGATCATAGACAAGGTGTTAGGGTGGATGTTTTTACTGTTAGCTTTGCGAGTCGTTATTGAGCAACTACAGCATATCTAGATTAATCAAAGCTATCGTTATAAAGCTCAAAAATAGTTTCTTTAAGGTCATCGAGTCCTGAATTAATATTCATGATCTCAAGCGCTACGGCGGTCTCGTTAACAAATCGACTGAGTGCGACTTCAAATGTGGCGCATCGCTCATTTGGCAGTGCAAGCGTGACGGGGGCTTGAGTGATGATTTGTTGTATATAATTTGCTAAATAAGGATGTGTCCTTATTACTAGGCCAGAAAGTGAAAGCGATAGTACTGAAAATTGAATGGTCGTATGTGGTATTTTTAACACAATGCCATTGAGCCGTTTTGTGATCCAATGCCTATTACTGGTTTCTGCTGAGAAGATATTGGGAAGATCGCATGAAAAAGTTGGTAATCCTTCATTTGTTGTGTTGAATTGAGCGGGAAAATAGACAACTTCAGAGTTTACTTTAGCAATAACTTGTATATCAGTTGCTTGACTTAACGTGTGCAGCCAGTGCTTCAGCTGAGCAGCATGATTATCCTCAAGACAAATATCAAAGTGGGGTGAACCGTCTTCTTTCATGACTTGAGCTATAAATTGGGTCTCTTCCTTTGAAAGCTTCATTTTAATAGTCCACTTAAAGTCGTTTATTGAGTATATATACACACTGTACCCTTTCAAGGGATTGTTACAAGTCTATGTGCATTTGTCTAAACAGGCTATTACATTTAATTACATCTTAAGAGTTCAACGGTTAGAGAAAGTTTCTATCTGTTGATACACTAATATCGGCACAAATATCAGAATATTTAGGGTTAATATTAATTCAAAAAGCTAAACAGTGTTAATTGGGACAAAAGGGATTTTTTCCGTAACTTGTAAAAAGCTTGAAGGTGGTTAATCTACAAAAGGAACATATTCAATGCGTTTGTTAAAAATGGTCAGCTCGGCTTGCTCTACCAATTTTTTTAATTCTCCAGTTTTCGTCATTTGTTGGAGCTTTTGGTTAACGATGGGCACTAAATGCGAATGCGTTTTATAAACGTAGTGATATAACTCAAGTTTGTCTAAGCTTTGCTCATGTGCTGCTATATCAGTCATATTCAAACTTCTCAATACAACCAGCCCATCCATTTTGTTTGTGAGCGCGATATCAGCAAGACCGTCTTGGAGTAACTTGAACATTTGAGCGGTATTATCGGCATCCACCACTTTGTTCATTCCCTGCGTTATATTCTCTGTGTGCTTAACACCTCTGACTTTTACAACGTGATAATTTTTCAAATCTGCCGCTGTGAGTATTTTAATACCGCTATTTTTTTTGGTGAACACCATCGTTTCCAAGTAATAATATGGAGTTGGAACTCGAATTGTGTCTGGTGCTTCCCTCCCGTAGCTATGAATGCGCATAATTTCACCATCTTTCATGCCTGTTGAAGCTTCATACTGGGCCCGTTTTCCAGGTAGGGGGGTGATCGTGATTTCAACTCCCAATTGACGATAAACTTCACTTAACACAAGCCTACCAACTTCTTGCTCAATAAGGTGGTTGATCGAAACAAAATGGTAGGTTTTTGCGAGCGCTGGTGCAAAAAAGCAAAGCAAAATTACGAGATACTTCATAGATTCATAACTTAATCTTTCGTAACGTACAGTATAGTCATGATTTTTAGACTATATGAACCTGTAATTACAAAAGTTGAACAAACAGAGCGTTAAGGCCATTGCAGTTAATTTGATGTTTGAAAAATAATTTCAAATTAGCGCGAACCTTTTACAGCACTTTGGCGCCCTATAGAAAACTAAATTGATAAGGGGTGTTATGAATGCAAGTGAAATAGCTATGTTGGTATTGGATGCGCAAAAGGGGGATAAGGCAGCATTTGAAACACTTTGCAGCACCTTATATCTTTCTAGCCATCGTTTTGCGATCAAATTATCAAAAAATACAGCTATCGCGGATGACGTTACACAAGAAGCATGGACTTACGTGGCCAAGGATATAAAGCGTTTGCAAGAACCTAGCGCATTTAAAGCGTGGTTATTTAGAATAGTGTATCGAAGATTTATTGACTACACACGCAAGCATCCATTGACTACAAATGAGAACACTGAGCGTGCTTATACACCAAATATTGACAAGCAGTATGATGTACTGAAATTAATCAATAAATTGCCGGATATAGAGCGTCATACCATTTACCTATATTACTTTGAGCAAATGACGACTTGTGAAATAGGCGCTGTGTTGGAAGTACCCGAAGGCACTGTTAAATCAAGATTATTTCGTGCAAGAAATGAGCTATCTAAATGGGCAAATGAAGCGTTATGCAGAACACACTAAACGTGGAGAGAATGATATGAATATAGATGATAAAATTAAAAAAGGTTTGAATGCTGAGCAACAGCAGTTAGACACAATCTTAACTCACGAAGCCGGCATATTTAAACGCTTAGGTGATATATATCAAGGAAGAATGAAAGTATGGGTGATTATCTCAACCTTGATGGCGTTTTTAGCGTCGTTGGTATTTATATATTGCGGCTATCGGTTTACTGTTGCACCAGAAGTGGAGCAGCAAGTCTTTTGGGGTGTGTGGTTTATTGCCGGACTGCTCGTTCAAGTAACAATTAAGTTATGGCTATTTATGGAAATGAACCGAGTTGCTTTACTCAAAGAGTTGAAAAGAACCGAGTTAAATTTATTGAATGCTCAGAAAAAAAACTAACTATAAAAGTGTGATTAGTGTATTTCGACGCTATTCACACTTTTACACACATAAACAATTGCAATAATTTGTAAAGCCCCTAGTATACAGAAGCGACGGCTAGTAAAAGAATAAGAAAAGGGTAATGTCGGTAATACAATTTGGTGATTTTTGCTTCGATTTAGAGCTTTCTCGTTTAACGCACGCCAATAGCGAAGTTGGATTAGACCCGAGACAACAAGCGCTTTTGTTATATTTTATTAATAATCCACAACGGGTTGTATCTCGCGATGAACTCCAAGCTCATATATGGCAAGGGCTTATCGTCACTGACAACGCAATAAACAAGCTTGTCGCAAATTTGCGTAAAGTGTTGAATGACGACGCAAAAGACCCCAAGTATATTCAAACCGTGCCCAAGATTGGCTACAGGTTTGTTGCGCCAGTTTCTCGTACTTCACACAACAATATTTCAACCGACTCAATGGTTAGCGAAGCGCATAGCGAGAATCAATTTTCAAAAGGTTGGCTTTTACTTGCCGTCTTTTTGGTGATCGTAATGAGTATATTCTGGTTTTTTCAACGCATCTATTCGAAGCCTGAATATGGTGAGACAAGTGCTTTGACTCGCTTTCATGGCTCTAAAATTTCACCCACATTTATAGATAAGCAGCGCATGTTGTTTTTAAATGCAACTCGAAGAGGCCGCTCGTTGTGGCTAAGTAGTGGTCAATCGGATTCAAATGTCGTACCTCAGGAAATTGATATAACAGACTCTGTGATTGAAAATTTGGTAGGTTTTGCAGGGAATGTTTTGGTCTATCATGGGTATAGTTCGAAGTGTGGCTGGTATAAGGCCAGTTTTGACACACAAACGCTGAAGTTATCAACTCCAGAAAAGAGCCATACAGAATGTGATTCTTTAACTGTTCATCGTTCTGCTTATGATACGAAAAATGACGTAATATACGCTTTGGCACACCCAAAAATCCAAGAGCATGACAATCAACTATATCGCGCTAAATTTGGCGAACCGCTTGAACGATTAACTTTAGATTTAGATCGAGAGTGGCGTCTAGTTTCCTTTGATCTTCATGAGCAAAGTGGCAAGATTTTGGTAAATGCTCATTCATTTTCAGGTAAAACCGCCTCGCATTTATATGAACCAGAGACTAACCAACTACATCACCTGAATACGTTTGACAACTTGCTTGAACATGTGGCTTGGGATCACGGTGGCAATGGTCTAGTTTTTGTAACTCAAGCACCTAGCAGCCGTTTGTTGCATTATGCTTTGGACAGCCAAGATACGACATTGTTGGCCAGTGCGAATGAACGTTTATGCTGTTCTATAGTGAGACACCCAAATTCTAAAGATTACGTATTCACAAGTAGTGATAAAAACATAGACGTTAAGTGGCTTAATTCAGGCTATAGCCTTGATAATAGTAGTGTTATCGATAGCAACCCACTATTAGCGCATACTCAAGAAGGTCATTACTTCTTATCGAACAGAACGGGCAAAACGCAAGTATTCTTTCAAAAGCCAAACGAGCCGGCGACGTTACTCAAAGAGTTAGAACGTAGTGCGAGAGTTGAATCAATGGCGCTATCAGAAGATGATACGCTGTTATTGTTGCGTGAAAAACACCGATTGTGGGTTGTGCCAACGTCCGAATCAACGGAACAAAGTGACATTTTTATAGATGGCTATGTGTATTCAGAGCATTGGTTAAGTAATACACTTTTCACTATTACCTTAAAACAGGGTGAGAAAAAGAGTGTTTGGATATATAACAAAGAATTGCAAAAAGTAGCTGAGCTGAACGGCCGTTTTCGGCACATACTTCCAGATCAAGCGATTCCTCAATCTCATTACTACCTAGATGAGCAAAGTAACTTATATCGAGGGACTCCAGAGCAACTGTTTGCCAATCCAACACCAGCAAGTTTAGCATTAATTGGTCAGCTCCCGAAGTTTTCTAACCTATTGATAGAAAATAATATTTTATACCTAGTCAGTCATTATGGCGAAGCGCTTTCTACCTACAAATTGGAGCAAGATAGCATGCAATTTTTGAGCAAGCAGCCATTAAACGCATATCAAGGTTTTGACGTAAATGATGCACAGGTTATTTTTTCAGGTAAAACGCATTATCGCAGTGAAGTTTATCGAACTGTTGCACATTAGTTTGTAAACACACCGTCGTAAGCTTGTGAAGAAAACAAATTCTAATCGTAAAGATGTCTGTTTAGTGTTCGAGGTGTGGGCGAATAATTTTCAATATGACTATATTGTTTCTTAAATTCGTTTAAACTTACTTTATAATTTTTTTCATAATAACCATATAATGTTGAAAGATTTTCTTAAGTTTCCGTACCACTTTGTTGTTGTCTTTTGGTTATCAACAAGTGCACAAGCAAATATCTCTCTTGTTCAATTAGAGCAAGAATTAGTGCAACAGCTAAATATAGATTCAAGTGCTGTACTTGAAAGGGCTGATTTGTTGCTTGGTCAGAAACAGTACGAATTTGAAGCGAACAGAGAAGCATGGTTTTTATTAACTGAAATTAAAGCGCATGCTCAAATAAATTTAGGCCAGTTCGAACAAGCAAAATCTATTGCAGATAAGCTCTATACATTACACAGTGCGCAAGCATATCCAGTTTATAGAGCACGCGCCGCTTTAATCTTGGCTATGTATGGCGAACGCCAAAATAGCGTAGTTACGGTTAAACGTTTTGCCTTAGAAGGCTTAAGTTTGCTTGAAAAGCGCTTCGAACATGATGACTTAAAAGCTGATTTATACGCGGTGCTAAGTACTGCATATCGGCATGAAGCAAACTTTTCTCAAGCACTCAGCTACTCTCAAAAAGCGTTGGCATTATCAAATTTAAATAAATCAAAGCAAGCGGTTATATACAATCAGATAGGGGTTATTTATGACTATATGGGCAATTTGCAGTTAGCCCTTGAGTACCACGAAAAGTCACTTCAGATCAGACGAAAAAATGCAAATCAACAAGGGTTATCTGATTCTCTTTATAACATTGGCGAAATATATAGAGATATGGGCCAATTGGATAGTGCCTTGTCGCATTTCAAACAAGCATTGCAAGTTGATGAGTCCCTTGGAAACCCCTATCACATAGCAAATAGCCAAGGTAAGCTAGGCCAAGTTTATTTAGCTATGGGTCAGCTTGAATTGGCTAAGTCACATATTGAACAAGGCTTAGCGCTTACGCTAAAAATGGATGCACCAAGTGATACTGCTTGGCAATTGAGCAATATGGCTCGCGTCCATATGGCACAAGACAAGCTAAAACCTGCGCTGGATGTTGCTAATCGCGCACTAACTTTGGCGCTTAAAGCAAATGCTAAACGCACCGAGCATACAGTTAGAATGACGTTGCTCGATATAGCCCTTGCAGAAAAAAATGAGAAATTAGCGCGTGAGCAGATAGGTGTATTACTTCAGATGGATAACATTGGGCTGCTATACCAAAAAGAGCTGCATGAAATTAATGCGACCCTATATGAAGATAACGGGCAGTGGCAGCAAGCTTACCATGAACTGAAAAAATACATAGATACGCAACAAAAACTATATTCCGACTTAGAAACGACGAGTACAGAAAAGCTGAAACAAAATGTTGAAGTGGTGCGGCAAGAGCAGGAGCTTAACCTACTAAAAAAAGAACAAGCCCTACAAAAAGCGAAATTAGAAAATTTAGAACTTCAACGTACGGTTATTGTATTAATAGGATTGCTGTTAGCCGGTGGACTGCTACTTATCTATCTAAAACACAAACAGACCCGCCGTATTGCATTTATGGAAGCACGCATGCTGGCAGCTAACCTAGAGGAAAAAAATCAACTGCTTGCGGATGTATCTCACGAACTTCGCACGCCGTTGGCTGCACTTAAACTATCGATAGAGCTTCTCGAACATAATATTGAACCAGATGTTGATAAAGCATATGGGAAAGTGCATAGCAAGATTGCACAGCTAGATAACTTGATCGGTGATATTTATCGATCAGCTCAGTATGATAATAACGCAATGCAGCTTGTTAAATGTGAATGTGATTTAGGTGAATTGCTTTTTGATGTTGTTCATGACTTTATCCCTCAATTCGACAGTAAACCCCAAGAGCTAGTTGTAGAACCTATTTTGGGCAAAGTTACATGCCATGTTGACCCTGAGCGATTTAAGCAAATAGTCGTTAACTTGCTAAATAACAGCTTGGCCTATACGAATGTCAATGGCAAAACGGTTGTGTCATTGGAAGTCGTTGAGCAGCAAAAAGTAAAACTAACTATTTGTGACTCAACGCCCGGTCTAGCTGATAAAGAACTTGAAAAAATATTCGAGCGGTTGTACCGCGTTGAAGCTTCACGAAGCAGAGATCTAGGTGGTTCTGGGCTTGGCCTCGCAATATGCAAGCAAATTGTACTCGCGCACGGTGGTACAATTGAAGCACACCATAGTCATTTAGGCGGGGTTTCGTTTGTGGTGCTTTTAGATGCTGTATCATCTAATTAACAGACGTTGTTTTACGAGCTACCAGAGTTTGGTGTTTGAGCTGAAAATACTGGTAGTTCGTAAAAAGTGAAATATAACGGTACTAATCTTTTGCTTGGACTAAGTGGGTTGCACAAATTTTGTTACCAGAAGGGTCACGCAAATAAGCAAGGTAAAGTTCGCGCCCTAACTTACTTCTAACTCCTGGTGGTTCTTCACAGCTCACTCCGCCGTTAGCGATTCCAGCAGCATGCCAAGCATCCACAAGCTCAGGACTATCAACCTTAAAACCAACCGTCATACCATTGCCATGGGTTGCTTCTTCACCATTGATAGGTTTCGTGAGTCCCAAAATCCCTTGTGGATTGACGTATAAACAGCGACCGAATTCGTCAATAGTGCCGGCAGGGTAGCCAAGCACTTCTAAGATAGCATCGTAAAAACGCTTCGAGCTATTGATGTCATTTGCACCGATCATAATGTGGCTATACATTTTATTCTCCTTAAAAAACGTTCGGTTTCACTTTGCAATATCGTGCTCAAGATGTCTAGCAAGTTTTACTACATTGTTATCTGTCGTTAGAATTGATGAAGGTAAGTATAAAAAGAAGGCTTTATTGGTGAACAACGGGTCATGCGTATTATTTCAATCAAACCGCCTCGAATTTAAGTCCTGTAAGGCGTTATTTCACACAGATGCGCATAAATTCATTGCTCAATTGAGCCAAATTCTAACTAAAAATGTGATTAAAGAATTGCCATCAGATTGGGAGCGGGCGTTACACCCTGACGAAATACGTAGCTGGTTAATCAAGCTGCTTGCGATATGTGACATGCTGGCGATGTTAGATAAAGCGAACGGCGATTTAATTGGGTTATTCATTGTGTATAAAGATGGTCGTTCGGCTCATATTGGTTATTTACTTGGTGAGCAATATTGGCGTCAAGGTCTTGCCAAAGAGGCATTAAAGGCACTTATCCATTATTTTATTGAGCATGATCACCTGGACAAACTTTACGCGGGCGTTGAAAGCGCGAATTTACCGTCAATCAATTTGCTTGAGCATGTAGGATTCATTAAAGGACAAGCCGTGAGTGACTACACAACATCGGTTATGTACGAATTTGACTGTAAAAAAGCTGGCTATCCACGCTAGTAGTTGCCAGCTTTACTTTAAGGTTGAACGTTATTGGTAAGTTACTTTGAGTTCAGTACCTGTACCTTGGCCTGTTACCATAAGGTAGTGCCATCCAGAATTTGGACTATCAATTGTAATAAGCTCTTCACTCGAATTAGCTGTAGTCGCTTTGTTTTCAAAGTTACTGCTGCTTGGCCAGCCCTGACTGTTGTGATACACGCTGGCATCTCCATCACCACCCGTTGTTTTTACCGTGAGTGTTGATTGACCTGCAGGTACTGATATTGAGACATATACGGTTTGACTGCCCATACAAATTGCTTCGCCATTGCTCAATTTGCCTCTAGTTTGCGGAGATTTGGTTTCACATGCATTACTAGGCGGTGTGATCACATCATCTTTGTAGCTGGCTGTTAATGTAACATTATCCGAAGCACTGAATCCTACAACTGATACATAATAGGTACCGCCAGACTTTGTCAGCTTGCTGCTATCGCAGGTTTCATCCACATTACCACCTTTGTAAGGTCGACAATCCCAGTTGCTTGCAGTGTCAGAGTCGCCAAACTTCACGTAGAGATCTGGGTCGCCCGAGCCAGCGCCCATGTGAACATTGATATTAGTCGCACCTTGAGGAACATTGAACGCGAACGTTTTAGTTTCACCTTTGGTCACGTTGATCCCTGATTTGGTTTCACCATTCTTCAGTTCATTGCTAGGCTGCGTTGCATCAGTGATAGTAACATCATAATCCTCAACTTCGCCCCAGCCAAAACTACCACAAGCAGGTACTTTTCCATCTGTCAGTTCATACGACTGCATAACACGCATCACGGTTTTACCCGTAGAGCTAGTTTGCGGCACCGACAACGAGCCAATCACTTCGTCAAAAGTAGTGGCACTCTTTTGTAGTAATAATTCACCTGCGTCATCAAAGCTGTTGTTTTGGTTTAAATCTACATAAACTGCCCAATTCGCCAAGTATGGACCCCCCGAGCCATGAGTAAGACCAATTTCAGTGTCACCACCTTTATTTAATACAAAATCTGCATCTGCAAAGTGGCTAAATTGACTCTTTTGCGACGCATTGTTCTTGTTTCCGACTCTTACATTGCTTGTCCATTGAGTTGGGGAGTTACCATAGGCAATACAATAAGCATCACCAGAAACTGTGACGTCTTGCTGTTTTACATAACTAACGCCGTTTGTAAGTTTTACTTTTGCGCGCACGGTATAAGTACCTGCATACGAATAGGTATGAGTAGGGCTAGACTGTGAGCTGGTGTTATTGGGGTTAACCATACCATCGCCAAAGTCATACTCAATTGAGGCGATGTTTTGGTTTGTATCAGCACTGTCGACAAAGCTTACTGTCAGATCATTTGCTGATACATTAGCCGTAAATTCGGCTGGATTTTGTTCTTTTATATCTACAGTGAAGTCTTCTACTTCTCCCCAGCGAATTCGACCACAAGGCGACGACAGCTTTTCGTAGCTTTGTAGTACACGCATTCTGGTTTTACCCTCTAGTGCTGTGTTAGCAAGACTAAAAGGTCGCGCTATTGCGTTACTGGTATTTGCGCCTGTCCAGTACCAAACACTTTCGCTGTCTTCAAAAGTACCATTTTGGTTGCTATCAATATAAACACGCCACTCTGCGTTGTATGAAGATTTAGAGCCTGTTGCACCTTGACGAACAGATAAGATGTTTTCACCGTGAACGGCGCCCATGACGGTTGCTGTGTGATCAGAATAATTTGTTGCGCCAGATGTAACGCTAGTACCATTGAGTGTTACATTGGCATTGTATTGGTATTTAGGTTGATTACCGTATGCTTGACAATAATCTTCTCCTTCAGGCGCGGTGACATCAATGACCTTGGTATGCGTTACTTTTTCACCGTTCTTCAGTGTGATGGTTAAGGTAACGGTATAGCTTCCTGAAAATAGGTATCTATGGGTTGGATTGAAGTCAGTACTTGTGCTCGAGCGGCTAAATAAACCATCACCAAAATCCCACTCTACAGAAGCAATATCTGAATTCGATACGCCATTAAAGCTTACGTTTAAATCATTAGCGGTAATATTGGGTATAAATTCAGCTGGGTTTTGCTCTTGCTTAATTTCGATAGTGTAATCTTCCACCTCACCCCAAGTGAAATCGCCACAAGCGCCGAGTGTTGTTTCACCATCACGTAACTTGTACGATTGCATAACACGCATACGGGTGGTGCCTGCGAGTGCCGTTTGAGGAATAGTAATGTTACCCAGAACAGGCTCTCTAGATTGCGTTGTTCTAGGTACTGAATAGTGTAAAAGTTCGTCTTCGCTAAAGGTGTTATCTTGGTTTAAATCAACATAAACTGCCCAATAGGCAGCGTAGGGACCAAAGTCGTTGCCACGAGTACCTTGCTGTAGTGTGATACCAGTTGAAGAACCCGCATAGGCAGTAAATGCCTCTTTTTGCGTTTGATCCGTATAATTTCTACGCCATGTTTCATGCGTGAGACCATTCACGCCAACGCTTTCTATATGTTGATATAGCGCATTGTAGCCTTTAGCTGTGCAGTAACCCATGCCAGGCAAAGCGGTAACAGTGACTTCAGTATTCGCTGAATGAATAAGGCCTTGATTATCGGTAGCAGTGTAGCGAACCGTGTATGTGCCCGGAAATTGATAAGTATGCGATACATTATCGCCCTGAGCATACGGTTCATTATGATAAACACCATCTCCAAAGTCCCACAAAGTTGACACAATACTGCCGTCACTATCATTTGCTTGGCCAGAAAAGCTAACGGTTAAGTTATTATCCGTTGTGCTAACTTGTGTAATTGTCGCGTTAGGTGCAATGTGCGCACTTGTACGAAGTGCTGACATGGTTTCTGCACGCTCATTGTGTACGCGCGCATTGTTGTTGGTTGCCGTCGTACCACCCACTTCATCTTTGTACATTTGTTCTGGGTTTGACCAAACATTAAGTCGCTCACCACAGTCCGAAATGGCCATCAGTGTACGCCACGTTTTATCAGTATTACAAAAACCGTGCCCATAAGCGAACGGGGTAGTGGTGGAGTCGTTATCGTGACGCGCGCCATATAAATGGCCGAGCTCATGGGCGAAGGTATTTTTGAATGTACCCCAACTACTCAGTGTAAATAATGCGCTTTGCTCATCGGTGCCTATTTGTCCTGCCCAGCCAGCCCAAGGAGACGACTTATTCTTATCCGCTAAAAATACCATGACATCAGCTTGATGTTCATCACGCAGACTCTTTAATTCAACGCCAAAGCCATTTGGTGCTAGCGGGTTTGGATTTTTTAGCCAGTCACTAGAGTTTTCATTGAGTAGCGTTGAGTTGTCCTCTGCCATGTCACCCGTCGATTTGTAGCCGGTCTGATAAGCATGCACGATGCGTACGGTGGCATTTACGCCACTGGCAACGTAACTGTCGTTGGTGTCTTTTTCCATAAGCGCTAAGTACGCGTCAATATCGCCAACTTCTTTTGCGACTTCTTCTGTGTACGCAACTATGACTGTTACCTCAGGACTCGTTTCATCACTATTTAACACATTAGCGAGTGCGCGGTTTAGGCCCTGGAAAGTCGTCGTGTTTGACAAGTCATTAATTTGTGGGTGCTCGGAATCATCAACTTGAGTCTTATCATCTATAAATTTACTCAATTTATAAATGCTACTTTTATTGCGTGATGGACTCAGTAAATAGCCAACGCCGTTAACTTGGATTTTAGCGCTGTAACGGTTATTCACGCTTACCATTGAAAGCGTGGCACCGCTGTCATAGGAGCGACCTGAAATGAGAACTTTATTGTCAGTCGCCAGAGTGACTTTAGTCAGTTCAATTTGAATATATTGACCATCAATTATAAGGCTCAGTAGGTCGCCCGCTTTTAATGTACTTGCGTTAATTGTATTAATCTCGACTGGTTGCACTAATGCGTTTTCAGCAGCCGAATTAACACCAAACGCTAAATTGTTATTTTTTTGTTGTAGCTTAGTGATTTGACTGTCAAAAGAAATAGCGTGGTTAAATAAATTAACTTCCTGCGCAAGCGTAGAAAATGATGTAGTAATCGCCAATGCAGCGGCTATTTTTGTTAGTTTATGCTGTTTCACTGCGTATACCTTAGTTGTTTTTTTGCTCAAATAAAGGTTTGAGCGGTTCCTGTTAACGAGAGACCTGTGGAAAGGTGAATCGCACGAACATATAAGTATAATGTATACAATATACTTATATGTTCGTTCAGTATACATATTGGTGAAATGATTGCCATAAATTTGTGCTGTTTTTGGGGGGTATTGTTATAAATAAGTAATTATTATCAATTTGGCTAATATGATAATGCTTTGGTTTAGGTTAAAGATTGGTATAGATTATTGAACTTGAGGTAATAGATACCAAAAAACCTGTTTGACTACGTGATGATCAGTGCAGGTAGAACAAGGCTGTTGTTACATTGAACTATTGAAAATCTAGTTGACTAATAAAAGGCTAAAAACCAAATGTTTGAAGCGTATTGTTGACCAAGAGATAAAGTGAAACAATTAAAATATCCTAAATAGCCCTGCAAACGCAGGGCTATTTTGTTTTTACGGAGAAAGGACTGTCGTGTTAAAAGTTGACGTCAATTCCAACGTACCCAGAGCGGCCTAGGATCGACCAACCGTTATATGCACCGCGAGATGTGGTCCAGTGATCACCACCATTATTGTCTGTAATGTTATTCAGGCCAACGTAAAAAGACATGCTATCGCTATACTGATAGTCGGCACGCAGATTGTGAATAAGGGAGTTACGAGGTGTGTCTGAATCTCGATAATCTGGCGCTGAATCATCATTGTAACGGCCAGATTGTTTAAACTTAAATGTCCAAGTCAAGGTTAAATCTTCAAACTTGTACTTAGTTTTCAGATTGGACATCCATTTAGGATCGCCTAGCTGTCCTGCTTCATTGTTAGTTTCTACAATCTGTTCAACAATATTGAATGTAGAAGCCGAGCGCTCTAAAATACGGCTTGCTTTAAAATCAAATGACAGCGCGTCCCAACTATAGTAAAGCTCAATATCGACACCTCTGGCTCGTGCAGAGTCATAGTTAAGACTCAGTGGTCTCACAAAGTCTACATCACCATTACTTTTACGCTGGATCAGCTTACAAAACATGTTATCTACGCTGTTCACTTGCAAGTCTACGCAGTTTTCCATTACGGCTGTACCACCGAAGCCTGAAATCATGTCATCGAGCTTAATATCATAAAAATCAACAGATGCAGTAAAGCCTTCCAAATATTCGTCTGGCGTAAATACAAGACCTACGGTTAGCGTATCGGCTTTCTCTTCTTTTAAATCCGGGTTACCCGAATTTTTCACTTGCGCACGTTGAGTTTTAATATTTGAATTCCAACCTTCGGAAATACCCAATAATGCACAGTTGGCTTTACGTCTACCATCAGCTGGTCCTCCGTTGATATTAGAGTCATCACAAGGGTCGCTTACATCAGAGTAACCAATACTTTCTGCGCCATATAGCTCTTCTAATTGTGGTGCCCGTACTGCTTGAGAGAAAATTGTGCGTAAACGAATTACATCACTAAGCGCCCAATTTAAAGCAAGTTTGGTACTTTCAAAACGACCATCACTGCTTGAGTAATCAGCAATACGATATGCGGCTTCAAGGTCGACCTGTTTTGCGTATGGCATGTCACTTAATAAAGGTACTAGCACTTCTACGTACGCTTCTTTAATATTACGGCTTTTATCTATTGATTTTTTAACAGAGCTTAACTTACCTGAAGACCACAATTCAGAGGGATCAAAATCAAGGCTTTCATAACGAATATCGATACCTGTACTAACTTGAACCATACCCGCGTCAAGTTCATACACGTCTCCCGCTAAGTTCGCCTGAAATGCGTGATTTACAGCGATAGTATCGGAAATAAAGCCGTCAACAACGTAATCCATCAAGGCTTGTGATTGACGCTCAAAAGGGTTAAAAGTAGGGCAGTTACCTTGTGCTTCACAGTCACCAACAACTTGCAATTTATTATTCAACCGGTCTTGACGTAGTTGACTTGGGCTATCAAGCTCAAATTTAGAGCGCCCAGTTGTAAAGCTGACATCCCAGAACCAATCATTATTGTATACACCTGAAAGTGATAAATTGGTTGAGAAAAAGTCTCTTTGCGTTTTACTAGTACGGCCACCGTGTTCATAGAATGTGTGGTGGAAGCCTATCCAATCATCATCACTAAAGTTATCGGTAATTGAAGCTGGAGTATCAAAAAGCGCTTTCACCTCTGAAACCTGCATCCAAGCACGCTTAAATGGCGGATCGATTACATTATGAGATGTATTACGAGAAAGTGTAATATCATACGCAAGATCAAAATCGTCGAATTGATAGTTGAGTGAGCTATACAAACTAACGCGTTCAAGTGGATCTTCAATATGCCCCCATCGCGTACCTTCATAACCGTTTTCTTCATCGACCAACCAGCCGTCATACATATCACGATAACGCGCTCTTAGTGCTACATCTTGGGTTGACTCATCAAAGTCATACCAATCGTAACCACCATCTTCATCGTTATAAACTGAGAAGATAGTTTGTGGCACACCCCATGGGATAGGCGAAAGCCCAGTTTTCCATATTTTACTTGGCTGCCCTTCGCCTTTATTCGGATTAGTTACAGAACGTTGATAGTTATATGACTTTGCACGGTTCTCCTGTGTAAGTGCCGACTCAGACAAGTAATCGAATGAGACGGTTAAATTACCTTTATCTTCATCAAAATTAAAGCCATGCGTCACTGATAGGTTTCGTGTACTGTGGCCTCCTTCTTGCGTTCCTGATACTTGGGCGTTTGCCGTGGTACCTTCAAAATCTTTTTTCAGAATAAAGTTAACAACCCCAGCGACGGCATCTGATCCATAGATAGCTGAAGCTCCACCTGTCATAATTTCAATACGTTCAATAAGCGACGACGGGATAGTTCCAACATCTGTTAACATTCCTTGATAGTCCGTTGCAACAGAAGGAGGGCGTTTGCCATTTACCAATACTAGCGTTCGCGCTTCACCTAAGTTTCGAAGGTTTATTACGTTAAGTCCTGCGTTACCAAAACTGTAGTTCCCTGATGCTGAATCAAAACCATCGGCAAACATTGGTAAGCCAGTCAAAATGTCGTTAACGTTTTGTGCACCCGTAACTTTGATATCCTCTGCCGAAACAACAATAGTAGGTGAAGGTGCTTCGAAATTGAGGCGCTTAATTCTTGAACCTGTCACCTCAATTCGCTCTGGCTTATTAGCTTGTTCAGAACTGTCTTGTGCAAATGCAAAATTACACGAAGTGGCCACGGCTATAGCGATTAGGCTTTTGCAGAATGCGGTGTTTATATTCCTGTGATGACGCATTGAGATACCCCTTAAATATCATCTTTATTGTTTTAATTAGTGAGTGAAACTGACATACAGCTCAACTCAACCAAGGTATAATGTATACAATATACTCAAGTTGAATTATTGCAAGTACTTTTATTGGGGAAATTTCATTAATTGATGTTGGTCGTTTTTTTAGAGCGGAGCAGTATCGCTAGGATTGTATTGAACTGTGTTGCGAGATAAATTAGATTTTAACTTTATTGGCTTTTAAAAAAACAGTGGCAGAAGAACCAGGAAAAAACATTACTTAACAAGGTCTTGAACCTTGTTAAGTACTGTTTTAGAAATTAAGACAGACCTAATATGTTAGCATATTTGCGAGCCTGGCGTGATTTGTTTACATGCAGACGCTTCAGTAGGGTTCATATCAGGCGTTCCATCTAAACCGCCTCTCCCAGCATTCGCCAAAAGTGTTTTTTCTTTTCCTAAGATAATAAATTGTGATTTAAGAGTTTTAATCGTTTTCTTCTTTAATGCTAATTTCATTTTATTTTCCTTATATGCATAGAGTTTAAAGTAAAGTTTACTATTTTGAGTCAAATAGGTGATATTCAAACCTTGCAAATGAATACTGTATGCAATATATTTTTGTCAATATTCTAATCTCATGAAACTTGTTGAATAGATACAATGCACTAAGCCCGTGAACTCACATAATTTTTGAAACAGCTCAAAACCCTGATACGAACGCTACGCAAAGTTATTGTGCAAGGTTCGAGTTTGGAGTTAATGGTTACTTGAATTTAGTATTTGAAGGTTGATAGAAATAATCAAAATTTGATAAGCAGATCACACTCAGCCTGAGAAGCTCCTCGATGCTGGAAACAACCCCAAAATACAGCAAAGAAACAGCTCCTGTAATTTTTGACAGCTATCGACTCGTAACTTAATTGTTTAATTTATGTATACCGAATGTGAGGTTAGGCAGTTGGTTGCATTGCTCTGGTTGTTATGAGTGGTGAGACATTAACACAAAGGAAACACTAAACCTTTTAGACCTTGGCTCATATTGTAAAGGTATATTTTTACGTAGCTAGCTGAATTTATTGAAATTTTAAGTTAGGAGCAATGAGTTGCTCGTTATTTAACTAAGGAGAGAACCATGAAAATACAAAAAATGAAATTTGCCGCTATCGCTTTAGCCATGTCATGTTCAATGTCGTCATATGCTCAAAGCGAGCATGATGTTTCAACTCAGTACCAACAGAGTAACGAGGTTTATGAGTCACAATACCTTAACGCTCAGGGCTTTTTAACAACCGTAATGATACGTGAGGCGATATTAGACGGTGCAAAAAGCGCATTGAAAGGTGGCGTTAAAGACTTTATCTCTGGTTTGTTATTCGGTGGAAGCTCGCCGGGGCCTCAGATAGTGAGATTACATGAAGAAGATCTGCAAAAAATCGAAGATTTGGTGTCTGGCGTGGTGATCACCGATGCCGTTTATGATGCAAAGAGCCAGCTTGCTGCTTTTGGTAATACGTTTGACTACTATCAGGATTCATTGAGCGGTGGCAATTTTGACGCATCTATTCTCACATCATTATTGCAATATGTTAACTCGTTACGAGAGCACAGAGCGTACGATCCAAATTACAACTCTAATGCATACGCGCTTACTACATCTTATTCTTTAATGACGACTTTAAACTTGGCTGTGCTAACTGAGCGCCATGTTAAAGGTTATATAAGCGCATCATTCGTTCGCTCACAAGCCGATGCTATGGCTAATAAACTGTCACAACTTGGCAACTTGGTGAATACAAAAGCAGCGTCAATGGGTGGAGTAAGAACTTTTGGCAGCGATTGTTGGGGAGGGCGTTTTTCTACAGAGCTTAGTGCACATAGTACACAGGATAAATCTGATGATAATCAAGTTATGGCGCCAGTAGATTGTTTAGTGACGGCGTCTTTCCCTGGTAAACCCTCTAAAACTTGGAATGGTTCGCAAATTGGTATTTTTGAAGCTGAAGAACTAGCTTACGAGTATTTAAACCAAATGCGTGCCGAATATAGAAGCGAAATTAAAGGCGCTGACTTTGATTCTGTGGTGGCTAAACTACGCAATCTTTAGACGTTGAAAACTTACGGATTTTAATAACTAAGTAGCATATCTTAGATTAATTAATGTTAGATAATCTAAAAATATACTGAATTAAATGTTGAGTGTATACAATATACCAAATACACTGGGGTTACTTTAAGTGCTATTGCTATTTTTTAAATAGCGATTATGTCTTGTACTTAGAGTTAATTTCTTTGCTTGCGCAAAGTTGTTAGTTATTATTTTCCCTGACTAGTAAAGCCCAGCAATGCTGGGCTTTTTTCTGTGACTAGTGCTGCTGAAACGGGTAGACACAACCTAACGATAATATTTTTGTTAGCTCATCAAGCGCTGTTTTTGTTTCTTCCAATAAAAGAGGGTCAGCTAAATCTTTGTCAGTTATTCTATCCCGATAATGCGTTTTAACCCATGATACTAGCGAAGTAAATTTCTCTTCACTCATCAATACGTCTTTATTTACTGCATCAAATTCGTCTTGGTTTAGCGAAACTCGCAAGCGTAAACATGCCGGTCCTCCGCCATTTTGCATACTTTGTTTTAAATCAAAAAACTTAACATGTTCAATTGGGTTATTAGCATTGAGCAAACTTTCAATATAAGTACATACGGCAGTGTTATTTTGACTCTCTTGAGGCGCAACGAGCATCATCGTACCATCTGGTAACGTAACGAGTTGACTGTTGAATAGGTAGCTTTTTACTGCATCTTCTACACTGACGGAATGACTGGGTACTTCAACGATAAAGAGTTGTTTCTCACCCAAATAGGCTGATTTTATTTTGTCCAATGTGTTAGCTTGATTTAAAAAAGCTTGTTCATGGCAGAGCAGTACATTTTCATTGCCTACGGCTATGACGTCATTATGAAATACACCTTGATCAATAACGCTTGGATTTTGTTGGACATATATCGCTTGGTTTTCTTTTACTTTGTGCAATCGAGCTATTGCTTGACTCGCTTCTAATGTTTGCCGAGCAGGGTACTTTTTTGGACCAATAATCGCATTGTTTAGGCTGCTTGAGCCATAAACAAACAACTCGAGCCCTTTATCTGCATGGCTGTCACACAAGCGAGTATGATTGGCTGCACCTTCATCACCAAAAAATGGCTGTTCAGGCAAGTGTGTATGATGAACAAAATGCTCACTGGGAAACATCGCTTTGAGCAGACCTGTTGTTGTGTTTGGCTCCAGCGAACGATGAAATTTATTATTTAAATTAGCACTGGTGAAATGTACTTTGCCATCGTCAGTATCTTTTGAAGGAGATACTGTTGCAGCATTCGCAGTCCACATTGCTGATGCGGAATAGACAGCCCGCAAAAGCACGGGGGATTCTTTGGCCGCTTTGTTTATTACCTGATGATCTGAGCCTGTGAACCCTAGTCGTCTTAGCGCGTTTACATCTGGACGAGCATGCGGTGCGAATATCCCTTGCTTTAATCCCATATCATGCATTGCTTTCATTTTTGCAAGACCTTGTAAAGCCGCTTCTTTTGGGTTTGAGACTATGTCTACATTACTTAGTGAAGCCACATTTCCATAGGATAGCCCAGCATAGTTATGCGTTGGCCCGACAAGGCCATCAAAGTTAACTTCGTAACTTTTGTTGTTGTTCTTCATGTCATTTTCCTGTCCTGTTGATGTGTTACTTAGTATGACAATTGGCGCAAACTAAGCAATTAGCATTCGATTTCATAAGGAAATATTGAATATATGAAAATATGTATATATGATATTCCGTATATTCTAAGGGGAGATAATTATGGACTTGGTCAATTTTTATAAAGCGCTCAGTGATACAACTAGACTGCAATGCTTATTGCTCATTGAGCAAGAGCAGGAACTCTGTGTGTGCGAGCTGATGGAAGCGCTGGAGTTGAGTCAGCCTAAAATTTCACGACATCTTGCTCAATTACGTAGGCTGGGGATTCTCATCGATCGTAAGCAAAAACAGTGGGTTTATTACAGTGTGAACAAAGAATTGCCAGATTGGTGTCTCACTGTTATTACGCATACGTTTGCGCAGAATACAGATTTTATACGCGCAGCCACTCATAAATTAAATAGCATGGGCGCACGACCAGAGCGTGTCGCTACCTGCTGCAATGCAAATTAAGGAGCTTTTATGACAATTAAAGTGGGTATTAACGGTTTTGGCCGAATGGGTCGCTTAACAATGCGTGCTCTCTATGCAAGTGAAAATATTGAGATAGTACACATTAATGATCCTGCAGGAGATGCGGCAACATTAGCGCACTTGATGAACTTTGACTCTGTTCATGGCCGTTGGCGTTATGAGGTTGAAAGTCATGGTAATGATATGACCATTGGTGATGCTAAAATCTCAGTAACACAAAACAAAGAAATAGCACAAACGGACTGGTCGAAGTGTGACTTAGTGATTGAAGCATCGGGTAAAATGAAGACTAAAGCCTTGCTTCAAGCATACTTGGAGCAAGGTGTTAAGCAAGTTGTAGTCACGGCTCCGGTGAAAGAGGATGGTGTTTTGAACGTCGTATATGGTGTGAATCATAAAGACTATGACGCTAACGTCCATGACATTGTTACTGCAGCATCTTGTACAACTAACTGTTTAGCACCTGTTGTAAAAGTATTGCAAGATAAAATCGGCATAGAACATGGCTCAATGACGACTATCCACGATATTACCAACACGCAAACTATCTTAGATGCGCCCCACAAAGACCTGCGTCGTGCACGCGCTTGCGGCATGAGCTTAATTCCGACTACAACCGGTTCAGCTACAGCTATTACACACATTTTCCCTGAGTTGAAAGGTAAATTAAACGGTCACGCAATACGTGTACCGCTTGCAAACGCATCAATCACGGATTGTGTCTTTGAAATGAGCCGTGACACCACAGTTGAAGAAATTAACGGTTGGATGAAAGAAGCAGCTGCAGGTGAATTGAAAGATATTCTTGGTTTCGAAACGCGCCCCTTGGTATCGATTGACTATCGAACTGATCCAAGAAGTTCAATTGTGGATGCGCAGTCAACTATGGTTATTAACGGTACGCAGGTTAAAATGTACCTTTGGTATGACAATGAGTGGGGCTATGCAAACCGTACCGCTGATTTGGTGCGTTATGTTGTATCTAAAAGGTTTACGTAACAATTATGATCAGCAAGTTGTCGAGCGATATTAAGCAATATTTAATCATAACCGGTAATTACTGGGTTTTTACCCTGACTGATGGCGCGTTGCGGATGCTCGTGGTGCTGTATTTTCATCAGTTAGGGTACAGTCCTATCAGTATTGCTATGCTCTTTTTGTTCTATGAGTTTTTTGGGGTTGTTACTAATTTGCTGGGAGGCTGGCTTGGTGCACGTCTTGGCCTGAATAAAACCATGAACTTCGGCTTAGCGTTGCAAATAGTATCGCTTGCAATGCTTGCTATTAATCCTCAGTGGTTAAGTATCGCGTACGTGATGGCTGCTCAAGCACTCTCAGGGATCGCAAAAGACCTAAATAAAATGAGTGCCAAAAGTGCTATTAAGTTATTAGTACCAGAAGATGCCGATAGCACTTTATATAAATGGGTTGCTAGATTGACTGGTTCTAAGAATGCGCTCAAAGGCGTTGGCTTTTTCATGGGTGGTGCATTACTGAGTGTGTTTGGCTTTCAAGGTGCCTTATGGGTGATGACCGCACTACTTTTAGTCGCTTGGATCATCAGTGTAACATTGCTAAAGGCTGATTTGGGCAAAAAGAAATTCAAGCCAAAGTTCAAAGAGCTGTTTTCTAAGAGTCAGCAAATAAATACGTTATCCGCAGCGCGTTTGTGTTTATTTGCCTCACGAGATGTTTGGTTTGTAGTTGCATTGCCCGTATTTCTGGCATCAACCTTTGGTTGGGAGCACTCGCTTGTTGGTGGCTTTATGGCCATTTGGGTAATTTTTTATGGGCTGGTGCAAGCAAACGCGCCACATATAACAGGTCACAAAAGCAGTGCAGAGCCCAGTAAACTATTGTCTGCTTGGGCGCTCATACTCACCGTAATTCCAGCACTAATTGCATTAGCGTTGTCTCAAAATATCTCGCCAATTTGGGTAATAACACTTGGACTGTTGTGTTTTGGTGGTGTTTTTGCTGTTAATTCGTCATTGCACAGTTATCTAATTGTTAAGTTTGCAGACAGTGATGGGGTTTCGTTGGATGTGGGTTTTTACTATATGGCGAACGCAATGGGGCGACTAATTGGCACCGTTCTTTCGGGTATCATTTACCAAAGCTATGGCATTGAAGCTTGTCTTTGGCTTTCAAGCATATTTTTACTGACGACAACGATAATAACGCAAAAGCTTCGAGGATAGTTCAATACATGAATACGGCGCAGCAAACCTTATTTACTGCGCTTATTCAATAACTTTTAAAGAATAACGCATTGGCCTTTTAGGCATTAACTCTTTCAAGCTTAGCCACTTGGTGCGTCAATTATCTGTACTTGACAGCCTGTCTGTATGCTTTTCTGAACATACAAGGTGGGTGATTCGGCTGCTATATCTATTCCAAGCACTTTATTGGTGTCGACGCCTCGAACAAATGCGCGTAACTGTTCATCGACTACCTTCCAAGTCGCCACTGTTGTTTTCTCAACGGGAATTGGTAAGGGTGGCCTTACAGGTGCAAGCATTGAGCCAGTAATACTAATATCTAAATAGTCCTTGAGCTTGTCTATTATTTGGAAATAGTGCAGTTGCTCATCTTTTGAGTGCTTTACTAATAAAAATTGCGTCGCGTTTTGTATATTCACACCACCGATGAATCGATCACCTTGTGAGTTAAGCCCCAGATAACCAAAATCTGAACCATCATGTGCTGTAAGTTTTAAAATCTTGTTCACTCTGCTTCCTTTATAAACTAGAGGGGCCATGGTAATAAGCAAAAATGGACCAAACATGAAGTTTTACCACTTTATAGCTAAATTATTTAAAGTTTTTCGCTAGTTACAGTGTTCGAACCCTCTTGCTTAACCGCTATATTAAAACACTGTTATGTGTCATTACCTATTATGGGGCCTTTTGTTGAAAGGGAAATTACAGCGCATTACACAAAAAATGAACTTTAGGTACATATTGATTTGCTTTAGTACAATAATATTGACTACTTATTGCGTCTAACATGAGTGATGTTAACAGCTTTTTATTATTAAATTTCAATGTGTTGAATTTGAAAAGAGAGGCGTGCTGTACGGCTTAAAAAAGAGGGAAGGCTCTATATCAATTGTGTCGTTTATAAATTTTAAATTAATTTTACGTCCTCATTGTTTGCACTTTTGACTCCTACCTTTTGCGGTGGTTGCTAGTACAGGATCAATAATATGATCTCTGGTTAAGGACCAACATATTACGTAAAAGGAGAGGAATTTAACTATGAAGCAAAGTAACAAATTGAATAAAGTCGCATTACTACTGGCTGGAGGCATGATCGCTTCGCTTGTATCTTCAGCGAGTCATGCTGCAATCGACACCGATGATGACAAAGTCACGCGTTTAGATCTTCAAGGCCAAATTGATAATTTTGCGCCGTTCTCAAAAACATTGTGGGCTGGCGCTCATAACGCTTATGCGTCTTATTCTTGGAGTAAGGGGACTTACACTGATGTTAACCAATACTACTCACCAAAAAGCTTGTTGAAGCGGGGGATACGGGTCATGGAGTTTGATATTTACCCAGAGGGTACTTTTGATTCAACCCCCATGCTTTGCCACAATTCACTTGAAAACAAAGCGCTATGCTCAAGCTTTCATGCAAAACTGTCCGAAGGCTTAGATGACATCAAAGAGTTTCTACAAGACAACCCTGACGAAGTCATTTTGCTTAAAATTGAAGCTTATAAGCACAATGATCACAACAATTGGCACAATAAAATAGGCGAAAGATTGCAAAATGATATCAGCGACTATCTGTTGTTGCCATCTGATTGGGGCTATGCAGATAAAAGCTGCGCGTCACTTCCCGTATCACATCTAACTAAGCGTGATATTCTAGCCGCTGGTAAACAATTAGTCGCAGTCGTGCAAACGCCTAGAGATAAAAGCGATCTCTGTTCATATCACAAAGCTGGCAATTATTCTAAGTTCTGGAACACCGTATTTATTGGTGTAGATGCCTTTGATTCAAGTGGGAATTTGAAAAGCAATCAACCATTTTGCCAAAATGGTAACGATGAGTGCGTGAGCAACGACCAAACAGCGCACTATAATGCGAATAATATGACAGTCGTTATTGATGATGCGACGCAGTTAAACACAGATGGACCTAGTTCCAGTAAAACGGGCAGCAATGTACTAAAAAATTGGGGTAAGAAAGGGTCTCAAATATTGGAACTAGCGTTGGTTGAGGCAAATAACACCAGTGCAGCCAGTGGTTATGGCGCGAATGAAGTGCAAATTGAAGATTACATCTGGTCTTGGAAATCAAATCGCCCGAATGGCACGGGGGATTGTGCAAGCCTCGAAGATGATGAGTCTCTCGTTGATAAAGCCTGTACTACATTCCAGTATCACACATGTGTAGATAAAGATAGAAATTGGAAACTTTCAGCGACTAAAGGTACCTGGCATATGGGTTTTGAGTATTGTAGAAGCTTGGGTGGTACTTATACGTTTGGTATGCCATACAATGCGTATGAGAATGAACTATTACTGGGCGAAATAGGTAGTAGCACTGAAGACCATTGGGTGAATTACTATAATGCCTTTGAAGATTTTTGGTTATCCAACGCAAGCCGTTATATTGACTGGAAGCTCGTCAAAAATAACGCTGTGGGTTCGACTAACAAAGGGGATTCGTTCGACAATATCGGGTTTTTAAAGCGTAAAGCATTACTGGGTGGCGCGCTCAATTTAAGCTCTGTAAAAATTCGCTCCAATAACCGCGTTAATGGCTTTAAAGCGTGTTATGAGACTAAGCAAAGTATTAGTCATGCTAGCGTTGGTACATCGGAGTTATGTGTTACTTATGGAGGAAGTGGTGGCGACTGGGGTAATGAACTTAGCTTTGATGCCAGTAGTGGAGAGTATCTAAAAGGCGTGTTGATCTGCAAAGATGATGCAAAGTACGGCTACGACACCGTTTATTATGTGAAGTTTACCTCAAGCAACGGCAGCAACATCTCGGGTGGTACTAACTCGGGTAGCTGTACGTCCTATAACGCAAGTTCTAGCCAGCAAATATTTGCATTCCATGGCACTGAAAACAGTGAAATCAACTCGCTAGGCTTATATCGCATAGAAAATTCATTGGTTAACGGCGGTTTGTACGCAACAGATTGGTTAGACCGCGATGATCCAGCAAGTGGCGATAATGAGTTGTTCAATGCGCACAAGTCATCTGGCAATATTGCTTCAAGCTGTGAATCAAGTGACATTGCAGCCATTGTTGCCCGTGATGTAGATACAAAGCTGGATGCGAGCTTAACCGGCCAAAACCTAGTGAATAACGCTTCAGGGTTTGCTTGTTGGAATTCAAGTAATGGCGGCAGTAGCAGTAATACCACCTGTAAGGACTATGAAGTGCGGTACTTCTTTACTAAGTCGAGTTGTTTGCCTTAAGGCTAACGCTCATTACGTAAAAAAGCGCCCAATAGGGCGCTTTGTTTGGGCTAGTAATTGTGTTTATTTCAGAGCTTGAACACGTTGTTCAAGCGGTGGGTGTGAGGCAAACATTTCCGATAAGCTCTTACCAGATGCTATACCGAATGCCATCATTGACCCTTCAAGTTGTGACTCTTGATTTTGCTTTAAACGCTCAAGTGCTGCACGCATTTTGTGCGCGCCCACTAAACCTGCTGCACCTTTGTCGGCGGCAAACTCACGTTTACGACTAAAGTACGCGACAACAATTGATGCCAAAATACCGAACACCATTTGGAAAATCATGTCAAATACAAAGTAAGCCCAACTAGTGCCTTCTTCGTCTTCGCCTCTGAAGAAGTTATCAACGATACCTGCTAGCACTTTTGCGATAAAGATAACGAAGGTGTTTACCACGCCTTGAATCAATGTCAGTGTGACCATATCGCCGTTGGCGACGTGTGATACTTCGTGTGCAAGTACGGCTTCGGCTTCATCTTGACTCATGTTATGCAGCAGACCAGAGCTCACTGCTACTAGGCTGTTGTTTTTGCTTGGGCCTGTTGCAAAAGCATTGATCTCAGGGCTATCGTAAATTGCCACTTCTGGCATTTTGATATTTGCTTGCTGTGCTTGGCGAGCAACCGTTTGTAATAACCAATGCTCTGTTTCATTACGAGCGTGTTCAATCACTACTGCACCCGTTGATTTTTTCGCCATCCATTTCGACATAAATAGCGAAATAAAAGAGCCACCAAAACCAAATACCAGTGCTATTAGCATAATGCCGCTGTAGCTTCTAGACGATATGCCTAGTACCGACATTAAGACAGATAATACCACTCCCAATACCAGCATAACTGCTAAATTTGTTAGTAGAAATAACACAACGCGTTTCATAATCACCTCAGTGAAATAATAAATGTAAGTTCTGCATAAGTACGTTTATGCAGCGTCAGATTTCTAATAAGTAAAATGGGGCAGAATGAGATACTAATCAATAGTGAAAAGGGCAATAAAACAGATATTTTTATCACTTTTTTGAGTTAATTTTTTGTCAAGGGCCAAACTGGTTGTTTGGCCCAGATTATTTCTTATAACTGCAACGAAAAAGCCGACTCTTTGAGTTTTTGCTTAATTGCTTCGTCTTTGATTTCACCTTTTTCGCTGTCGAAAACATCGTAAAAACTAGGCACTGAAACACTGGCTTTTACATCCATCGCGAAAAATGGGGCAGAGCCATTGGCGCTGGCTAACACACTTTGCGCACCACCTGGGCCCGGTGACGTTGCCAATAAAAGCATTGGTTTGTTTTGGTACACCTTTTGGTTGATACGAGATGCCCAATCAAACACGTTTTTATAAGCTGCCGTATAGGTACCATTGTGTTCGGCGAACGACACGACAATGGCATCGGCTTCGCTTATCTTGTTATAAAATTGCTGTGCTTGTACTGGAATGCCACTTTCATTTTCTCTATCAGAACTGTAGATAGGCATTTCATAATCATTTAAATCAAGTAACTCAACTTGCGCCCCTTCAACGAGAGACGCTGTGTACTGCGCTAATTGCTTGTTGATAGACTGACGGCTACTGCTTGCTGCAAATGCTAAAACTTTCATAACGTACTCCTAGGTGGTTTTTGTTCAATAACGAAGACTCTGTCACTCGTTGTATTCATTTGATGTTTCACAGTGTATATTGATATTCAAAATTCATTAATAGGCTTTTTGTAAAGTCACTATTTCCATATGACTAACAATGTATTCGATGGCATAGAAATTTTTGTTCAAGTGGTAAAGAGCGGGGGATTTGGCGCAGCAGCACAAGTGTTGGGCCACTCCAACTCGCATGTGAGTAAAGAAATAAATAAGTTAGAAGCGCGCTTAGGGGTGCGGTTGCTTAATAGAACAACGCGCTCTATTGCGCTCACGCCCGAAGGTGAACTGTATTATGGCTATTGCAATCAGCTTGTTGACGATGCATCCGAAGCGTTTAGTTTATTGACGGAACATGATGACAACCCTAAAGGAGAATTAAAAATAAGTTGCCCAGTGGGGATCAGTCGCTCTTTTATACAGCCAGTAATATCTCAGTACTTAAAACGCTACCCTAATGTAAAAGTAGATATAGATTTAAGTGATAAAAGAATTGATTTGGTTGCTGATGGATTTGACCTTGTTGTAAGAGCTGCCCCCATGCTCGAAGAGTCAACGCTGATTTGTAAGCGGCTGTTTTCTTGCCCGACTTACGTAGTGGCATCGCAGGCTTATTTAGAGCGTTTGGGACATCCGCATCACCCTAAAGAACTTACAAAGCATGACTGTATTTGCTATAGCAACCTGAAAACACCGGACCGTTGGGAGTTTACCGATAAAGAAGGTGAAAAGTTTAGTGTTAAGGTACGTCAAAAGGTACGCACCAACAGCGGTATGATGCAAACCCAAATGGCACTTGATGGGATCGGTATTTGCCGATTACCAGAGTTCTATTTAAAAGATGCACTTGAGAGTCAGTTACTTGAAATCATATTTAAAGATTACCCACAGCCTGTAGTTAACGTTTACGCCATTTACCCCAGCAAAAAACATTTGGCAACGAAAGTTCGTCGTTTTATCGACCTACTACAAGAATATGCAAATGAAATTTGACAACAAACCGTCATTTTTATTACGACAAGCACATGGTTTTCATCGCGCGGTTTGTATAAATGCGATAAAATAAATAATTACTTTCCAATAACTCGATACCCACTATTTAGTGGATATCCTGACATCGAGAATACCATGAAAAAAACGTTTGCATTAACGCACCCTAAATTAAAACCTGCACGTTTAGTTGACGCTATAAAATATGAAGTAAAAAAGTACTTGCGTAGAGAGCGCAATAAGAGTCTGCCAGCGGGTGCTGATTTTTGGGATTTTGACTGTCGCTTTGGCGCGACTCAATCGCAAGCAGATGTGATAAAAGTAGCGCACATAAACAAGCACGTAGACAAAGCTGTAGAAGCTGAATTACCTTCTTTTTACCTTGAAATATTGGCAAAGCCTGGCTTTAGAGCCCCATTGTTGGATTCTGACGTAGATTAAACACCGACTATTTGTGGCATTCATTATTGAGTGCCACGTCAAATAGTTACTTTTGAGACAAACTTCTTCTATATTGACGAATAAAATTCAAAAGCAGAGGAAGTGATAAGACTAAACCACCTATTGCGCCAATTAGATGTGCTTCAATCGCTACTGTTGAACCAATTAGTTCATTCACTTGCACACTTGGGCCTTGTATTTGTTCCCAGAGTAATTTTGCCCATATACCGACAAATAGCAAAACACCAGAGCGCATGCCAACATGAATGTCTTTAAGTGCCCCCCAGACAATAACGCCGTGTAAAAGACCGCTCAGGCCCGTGTAAATTGCAATATTAGGGCAGAACAACCAAATCCCCAACCCTGTCCAAAGTGCTAAAAAGCTAATATGGATAAAGTAATTAGCTGGAGTGCGATGTTCTGCGTGTAATATCCATATAAATACAATACCAAGTACATTAAGTAGCAAGTGATTCCAATTGCTATGCATAAACTGACCGGTAAAAATACGCCACCACTGCTCAGGCATCAATGCCCGGTTGAATGCAAATAGGGCGTTTGTGTCTAATAACATTAATGCACTGGCTAAAAGAGTGAGTACGAGGGGTGGCAGTACATAGCGTTTTTGTAGCGGAAGTTCAATCATGTTAGATAGCAGTAATTTTTTGCATATTGTGCCCGTTTGCTTTTATCATGCCAATGTTTTCAATGGATAAAAGTGACCAGATATGAAATATGCACTGCACATAGCGAGCATGTTATTACTGACAAGTTGTGCTTCAAATCTTGATAAGCAAACGACCCAAAAGCGCGAGGCACGTGAGCCAGAAGCGGCTACGGGTGTACAACAAAAAGACCAAGTTGTTGCTAAGCAATTTATGATCGCAGCAGCGAATCCCTATGCATCAAAAGCGGGACGAACGATGCTTGCCAAAGGCGGCAGTGCGATTGATGCTGCTATCGCCACACAACTGGTGTTAACGTTAGTGGAGCCTCAATCATCGGGTATTGGTGGCGGTACGTTTATTTTGTATTTCGATAAAGATGCAAACGAACTTGTTACTTTTGACGGCCGTGAAACCGCGCCGCGTAATGCGGATCACACGTTATTTTTAGATGAAACAGGCAAAGCCGTACCTTGGATTAAGGCTGTGGTTGGCGGACGTTCAGTGGGGGTACCAGGTGTATTGCACGCGTTTAAACAAGCGCATGATAAATATGGTAAGTTGCCTTGGCAGCAACTTTTTGAGCCCGCAATTAAACTTGCAGCGGAAGGGTTTGAGGTTTCTCCTAGGTTGAATATGCTGCTTGAGAAAAGGTTAAACCCTGGTTTAACTCAGCTCTCACCAGCAAAAGAGTATTTTTATCCAAACGGTGAAGCGCTAAAAGTAGGCACAGTTAAAAAAAATCCAAAACTTGCCGAATTGTACACTCAAGTGGCACGTAATGGCATCAACGCCTTCTATCAAGGTTCAAATGCGCAAAAACTGGTGACGGCAGTGCAAGATTCCGTGATAGCCCCAGGTAAACTAGATAGTACGGATTTAAACAACTATAAAAGCAAACAACGAGACGCGATTTGCGTGGAATATCACCAATATAATGTGTGCTCTATGGCACCTCCAAGTAGTGGTGGGATCGCTGTTTTACAAATATTGAAACTGCTTGAAGGGAAAAATTTAGGCCTATATGAGGCAAACGACCCACAAGCTTTGCATTTATTTACTCAAGCGTCACGTCTGGCGTTTGCGGACCGAAACCACTATGTCGCAGATCCTGATTTTATCGCTGTACCAACTCAAGCATTGCTGCAAAGTGACTATTTATCTAATAGAGCAGCGCTGATTACAAACCAAGACAATCACAATGTGCCTGTCGGTGACCCTACTCATGGTAAGCTTGCTTACGCAATGGATGACGGCTATGAATTGCCCTCTACAACGCACGTATCAATCGTAGATAGTGAAGGTAATGCAGTTTCTATGACAAGCTCGATAGAGATGGCTTTTGGCTCAACCGTGATGGTGAACGGGTATCTTTTAAATAATCAACTTACCGACTTTTCACTTACTCCAAAGAAAGAAGGCAAGTTGGTTGCTAATCGCGTTGAGGCAAATAAACGTCCACGCAGTTCTATGTCACCAGTTATGGTGTTTAACCCCGATGGAAGTTTGCGCTTAATTGTTGGTTCACCGGGTGGTAGTCGCATCATTAATTATGTTGCGCAAACAGTGATCGGTGTGTTGGATTGGAAATTGACGCCTCAAGAGGCGATCAACTTACCTCGGATCACTAACCGAAATAAGTACACAACTTTAGAAAAAGGTACCGCACTGGAAAACTTAGTGCCGTTCTTTCAAGAAAAAGGGCACAATGTGCAGGTAAGAGATTTGAACTCCGGTTTACATGCAATTGAATTGAAAAATGGCAAATTATTTGGTGGCGCTGATCCACGCCGTGAAGGCATCGCATTAGGCGAAAACACGCGATAATCGTAGGCTTGTAACTAAGTTTACGATATACTGTATGGCCCTGTTTACAGATTAAATTATCAGTGAATAGGGCTTTTTACATTGGTCTGATGTGAATGAAATTCATTGAAATTTAATCACTTTGGGCAATAATGAACTCTCAGCCTATAAAAATGTGTCAAAACTTGTAAATATGACTAAACAAACCGATCCAAATTATTTATACATTCCTTACTCTGGTCCAAATCTTCTAGAAACGCCTTTATTGAACAAAGGCAGTGCATTTAGTCAACGAGAGCGTGAAAGCTTTAACCTAACCGGTTTATTACCGCCTCGCTACGAAACGATTGAAGAGCAAGTTGAACGCTGTTATCAGCAGTACTCAAGTTTTCAAGATAACTTAAACAAGCATATTTACCTGCGCGCAATCCAAGATAATAATGAGACTTTGTACTACCGTTTAGTTCGCGATCATTTAGAAGAAATGATGCCAATCATTTATACCCCAACGGTAGGTGATGCGTGCGAGAAGTTTTCTGATATTTATCGTAGTTCGCGCGGCTTGTTTATTTCGTACGAAGAGCGCCATCAAATGGACGATATCTTACGTAATGCGACAAAAGGTAAGGTAAAAGTAATAGTTGTAACCGATGGTGAGCGTATTTTAGGCCTAGGCGACCAAGGTATTGGTGGTATGGGTATACCTATCGGTAAGTTGTCGCTTTACACAGCCTGTGGTGGTATCAGCCCAGCTTATACACTACCTGTAATGCTTGATGTTGGTACTAATAATGAGAAGTTACTTGCAGACCCTATGTACATGGGTGCAAGGCATAAACGTATTAGCCAAGAAGAGTACAATGAATTTTTAGAGCTTTTCATTAGTGCAGTGAAGCGTCGCTGGCCGAGTGTCCTACTTCAATTTGAAGACTTTGCGCAACCTAATGCTATGCCACTATTAAAGCGTTATCGTGATGAGATCTGTAGCTTTAATGACGATATTCAAGGTACCGCTTCTGTGACCGTAGGTTCGTTGTTAGCAGCATGTCGTGTAAAAGGCGCGAAGCTGTCTGAACAGAAAGTCGTATTTGTTGGCGCAGGCTCCGCAGGATGTGGTATTGCTGAACAGATCATTAGCCAGATGGTTGCTGAAGGTATTTCTGACGAGCAGGCCCGCAGCCAAGTGTTTATGGTTGATAGGTTTGGTTTATTAACAGAAGGCATGGAAGACTTACGTGACTTCCAAGCGGCACTTGTACAAAGTAACGATGCGTTAAGTGATTGGTCTTACAGTGGTGATTATGCGTCGTTGTTAGACGTGATGCACTGCGCAAAACCCGATATCCTTATTGGTGTATCTGGCCAGCCAGGCCTGTTTACTGAACAGGTTATCCGTGCGATGCACAACGGGTGCGAGCGCCCAATTATTTTCCCTTTGAGTAATCCATCACGTCAAGTTGAAGCACATCCAAAAGACGTGATTGAATGGACTGACGGTCAAGCAATCGTGGCAACAGGTAGTCCATTTGAACCCGTTGAGTACGAGGGAAATATCTACCCAATTCCACAGTGTAACAATAGTTATATTTTCCCTGGTATTGGTCTTGGCGTGATCGCAGCAAAAGCAACACGTATTACTGACGCTATGTTGATGGTTTCAAGTGAAACGCTTGCTGAGTCATCACCTTGGGCTAATACAGGCAAAGGCAGCTTGCTACCTGCATTGGTAGAAATCGAAGCATTGAGTAAACGCATTGCTTTTGCTGTTGCTAAGAAAGCGATGGAAGAGGGTGTAGCGCTAGAAATGAGCGATGACGCCATATGGAAAGCAATTGAGAAAAACTATTGGCTGCCTGAATACCGTAATTACAAGCGACGTAGCATTTAATTTTCTAGATAGAGCCGGCATGACGATTGCTGGCTCTTTTGGTACTATTGCATAATGATTGAACGCCAAGGAGGTGACTTGCACATGTAGCTTTGGTGATTTATGACCCTCTTTAGATATTTCGCTGTTTGTATTATTGTATACGCCTTTAAAAGTCAAGCGCTAGTGATTGACCTAGCATCAGATTATGACCCATCAAAAATCTATGAACCTCGTGATGCAGCGATGGTTTTACTCATGAAAGTTCAGCAAAAGCTGGATGGTAAGATGGTTTTCAACCACATTCCCGCAAGCCGCGTTCGAGAATGGCGAGAACTAGAAAACCAGCCAACCACTTGCCTTTACAACAAAGCAAAAACCCCTGAACGAGAAAAGCAAGCAAGATATAGCAAATACCCACTAATCGCGTTTCCAGCAAATAGAATTATCGCCTTCAACCATCAAGCTTTGCCATTGGCCATATCAATTAAAGAGTTAGCTATAAAGCATAGACTACATCTTGGTGTGACTAAAGGCCGTTCTTATGGAAACGAAATTGACGAGATGCTGCTCGAAGTCGATGACAACATTTTTATCAATGAAGGGGCTAATAGTGCTGTGCGTTTGCAAAAGATGTTAATCCAAGGAAAGCTAGATGCAATTATTGAGTATGCGAGCGTGTTTAGATACAACCATCCACATGAATCAAAAAGTGCTTCAATCTCAGTTCATCAAATAAAGGGCGCTCCTTTAGCAACCTTTGGCTATTTTGTTTGTGCAAATTCGCATATTGGTGAACAAGCGATTAAGTTATTTAATGAAGCAATGTCAGATGCTTCGTTACAAAAAGACATTATTGAGTTTCATAAAAGCTTGTTTTTCGAACCTGAAAGCGCTTTTATTACAGAAGCGTTAGAATCACAATTCGACGTTCAGGAGTGATTAAGGACAATGTGATTCAATACAAACATCAGATTCAATAAGGAATAGCAATATGCGCATGTTCACATCAATCATAGCAACTCTATTTTGCACTACAGTATTTGCTTCACCTCTACCTGACGAGCCTCATCTGTATGTTCAGGGTTCTGCTAAAATGCAGGTTCAGCCCGATAGAGCAACCATCCGAGTTGCCATTACGGAAAAGCACAAGCAGTTGACGGACGCTAAAAAAAGAGTGGATAGCATTATGGAAGATGCGATTAAGTTAGCGAAGCGCTTTGATATTGAAGCAGATGATATTCACGCAGAACAACTCAATATCCACCGCCAAACGCGTTACGACAGAAACACCAGTGAAGAAGTTTTTGAAGGTTTTCGTGTTACTCGTAGTTTAACGCTCACTTTAAGTAATGTTGAGAGTTACCCAGTTTTGTTACAAAAGCTCGTTGATACGGGAATTACCGAGTTCTACAACACTGAATTTAGTGTAAGTAACCAAAGTGAGCTGGTAGATAAGTTGAAGAAAGATGCTATCAAAGACGCAAAGCATGCCGCAAAAGAGCTTGCTGGCGAATTTGACGTAAAATTAGACAAACTTTATTCTGTTTCTTTTTCGCCGCTATCAACGCCCACTGTGCCATATCTGCGCCAAGCTTCAATGCGTATGAAGGATTCTGAATCGGGAAATTATAAAGAAGCATACAACACAGGGGCTATTACCCTTGATGCTCAAGTTTATGCTATATATCTTATAAAGTAGCCCCTTTGGTCAATGGGGGCATATAGCCCCCTATCTAGTTACCCTTTGATTCCTGTATACTCGCGCCATATTCCCATTTAGGTATTCACATATCGGTTATGAGTGATAAAGTTTTTATCGTGGGCCTTCCAAGAACAGGAACAACGAGCGTGTGCGTCGCCACACTGTACTTAGGATTCACAACTGCGCATACGGCATACACGCGTAACACATTTAAAAATGCGCAGGTAGTCGCTGACACGCCAGTGTTTAACGATTACCAGACATTGTCTCGTATTTATCCAAATAGTCGCTTTATTTACTTAGAGCGCGAACAGCAGCTATGGCTTCCTTCCATTTCACAATTGCTTACACGCATGTCAACAAATCTATTGCGTGATAATGGTGGCTTTAACGATACTATAAAACGTTGTTTTTTAAATACATTTGAAGGTTTTAATGCACAGTTTACGAGCGATTATGAATATTTAACCTCATGTTATGAAAGCCATAAATACAAAGCGATTAACTTCTTTAAGCAAAACTCATTAGACTATTTATCGTTTGATATTTCTGCTCCCCAAGCACTCAATACATTGAGCGAATTTCTTTGCGTTAATTCGTGTAACTTGGACGCGATGCCTTATACCAATAAAGGTGGAAAAGTGACGGCTTGGAATGAAATACGTCACCCGTTGAAAGTCAGCTCAACACGAAATGGAAAAGTAGATAAGGACAGTCAATTGTATTGCATGACTTAAACTTTGCTCACTGATCAGAATGCGTTAAAATGCGTACAATTTTATCGATATAAATGTAAGTATTAGTAATGTTTGAACTTAAATATCACACGCCGTTTGAATGGACTCATAAAGTACTCGAAGATTTTGGCACCTTTTTACAAGATCATGCAGCGGCGGAAAAAAAAGCATCAGGTATGGCTGTATCGATGTTAAGTCATTACCCAGACAGAATTAAGCTCGTAAAAGCAATGACGGACCTTGCTATTGAAGAAATGATCCATTTCAAACAAGTACTCAAGCTATTGACTGAGCGTGGTATTACCTTAGGTAATGATCAAAAAGATCCTTATGTAAAAAAAATTCGCGCCTTATTTAGAAATGGTCGTGATGAATTTTTGATAGATCGCCTGCTTGTAGCTGCGGTAATTGAAGCGCGTGGACATGAGCGTTTTTCTCTTGTCGCGGAAGCGTTACCGGAGGGCAAAGAGAAAGACTTTTACGTGAGCATTGCAAAATCGGAAGAAAAACACAAAAACCTGTTCGTTGAACTAGCTTATGAATATTTTGATAAAGATGTCATTGATCAACGGTTGGAAGAGATATTAATAGCCGAAGGCAAGATCTGCGCGGAGATACCTTTTACTGCAGCATTGCACTGATTTTGTGAGACTTAATAGCTAAGTAAAACGAGTAGGGCATTAACCTGCTTGTTTTACTGTTCAAAAAATAGCAATACTAAGAAAATACAAAGAAAAATTATATTGACTTGCTAGCGTAAATCTATATAGTTACGCCAAGCTTAAAAGTAAGTTCTTTTATACACTCCATTTCGAAGCGTTAACGTTAGTACCTCCGTCCTGTAGTTTTAAATATCATTTATCTTTTTTTGCTATTCCGTCTGACTTTGATGATAGTCAGCAATTTAATTTTTTAATTACAGGATATACATTATGTCTAACACAGTTACTGGTACAGTTAAGTGGTTCAATGAATCTAAAGGTTTTGGTTTCATCGCTCAAGAAAACGGCGCTGACGTTTTTGCACACTTCAGTGCAATCAAAGGCGACGGCTTCAAAACTCTTGCTGAAGGCCAGCGCGTAGAATTCACTCTAGCTCAAGGCCAAAAAGGTCCTCAAGCTGAGAACATCGTTGCTCTTTAATTCATAAGAATTAAGTTCAACAAAAAAGGCAGCGTAGGCTGCCTTTTTTAATGCCAAAATTAATTTAAGCTGCGAATTGATTACAGTTTAAATTTAGATGTTGAGTCCAATAAATTATCCGATAATTTATGTAAGTTTTGCGCTACATCACCCACCTGTTCAAGCGCTTTCATTGTTTGCTCAAACGAACTGTGCATATTAGAAACATTATCTACAACCATTGCAGCAACAGATGTTTGTTCTTCAGTTGCCGTTGCAATCTGTGAGTTCATACCATTGATAGCCAAGATTTGATCAGAAATCTCCTGAATGGACTTACCAGTTGCTTGAGCAGCTTCCGCATTGTTAGTTGCCATATCTCTTGCTGAATTCATTGCATTAACTGAATCTGACGCTGCGACAGTTAAAATATTAATTAACTCTCGGATCTCATTTGTAGATTTTGCTGTTCTTGAAGCAAGCTCCCTTACTTCATCTGCAACCACAGCAAAGCCACGACCTTGCTCGCCTGCGCGGGCCGCTTCAATGGCCGCGTTCAATGCCAGTAGGTTGGTTTGTTCGGCAATAGAGGTAATTACATTCAATATTTGAGTAACATTCTGAGTATCATCTGCAAGCTTATTAATAGTCACAGCTGCTTTATTTATCTCTTCGCTTAAGTCTTGAGACTGAGCAACGGAGACATTGATTTGTTTTAAGCTTTCATCAACGGCATTTTCTGCAAGTTCAGCGGCTTGGAAAGCAGTTGCAGCCGATTGAGAAATATCACCCACGCTCTGTTTCATTTCTTCCATAGAGTTGCGAACAACTTCGGCATCGCTGGATTGCTGTTGTGTTGCTCTCTCTGCCGATTCCATACCTTGAACTAAGCGAGTTGAGTTTTCCATCAGCGGCTCAACCACGGCAATCACGTCTTCAACAGTACCACGCAGCATGTTTACAAAGGAGTTAAAGTTTTTCGATACTTGGCCAATTTCATCGTTAGAGGAAACGGTAAGTTGAGAACTCAAAGAGCCTTTTCCTTCAGCTAACAAATAAAGATTGTCGGCGGCTTCACCAGCAGAGGAACTAATACCGCGCGCAATCATAACGGCTAAAATAATCACAATTGATAAAGATATAACAGCAACTACAAACATCATGGTAAGTGCGTCGTCAGCGTTTGACTTTGTGTTGTTAATTAGTTCGAAAAATCGATCGTCCGCGCGCTTTTTATCAGAGTTTAGGTCATTCAGAATGCTATCGAACAAGTCACTCTTTTGCTTTGCAATTTGCGGTAACTTAGCAAAGTCCGCAGTACCATCTATCATGCTCGTGGCAATTTGTTTTGCAATTTTTCCATACTCTTGGATTTTTCTGACTGTATCCATTGTTGGAAAGTTAATATTCAAATTGGGAACTTGCTTAAGGTTCTCAACCAGTTTTTTTTGCGTAGCGGTCGCCTTACTAATTAGCTCAGCATCTCCGAATGTTACTGATTGAGTGTATGTTTCATCTAGATTTTGCATTGATGTAACGTTTTCGGAAGTAAGGATGAGCAATTTATAAGTTTGGTTTTCTAATTCATCTAATGAGCGTTTATTCTCCAGAAGCGATTTATAATTAATCATTACGAGTACGATAAATGCTGCAACGGCAACTATGGTTATCGCATGAATCTTCTTCGAAATGCTCAAATTCTTAAAATGCAATAATTTAGACATATAACACCTTGTAATATAACAATGTGACAACCTTAAGTTGTGTAACTCCTTGCTATGTGCCTATTTATGGCGCAGCTTGGCTATTTTTATATTTCCCCTGATTCTAAGCTTAGCCATATTCTAATTTTTATCAATAAAACTTTCTTTTTCGGAGGTTTAACTATACTTAGCTTGCCAATTACTCTTAAATGAGCGGAGCTATCTATGAAACTAAAAACGACTCTCTTGGTCGCTGCACTTAGTTCGACAGCGGTACATGCAGAGATAAATATTTCAGGGTTTGCAAGTGTTAATGGTGGTAAGGTACTTAGTGGTACTGGGGCGCCTCAGTATGGTATTGAGCCTTCATTTCTTGCTGACTATCCAATTGTTAGTACATACACTGAAGACTTTTCCTTTTCACCAGAATCACTTATAGGTTTACAAGTGAGTGGAGACTTAGGCGATGGATTGAGTGTGACTGGTCAAATTGTGGCTCGTGGTGCGAATGACTATGACGCTGAATTTGAATGGGCTTACATATCTTATGAGATAAATGATAATTGGACACTCCAAGCGGGTAAAAAACGTTTACCGTTATTTTACTACTCGGATTTTTATGATGTAGGTTACGCATATGTATGGATGCGCCCACCTGCAGACAACTATACATGGCAAATTTTTAACTATGAAGGCGTAAATTTACTGTACAACGGTTCGGTAGGGGATTGGGGGTTGTCCGCGAATATTTATACTGGTCGCGAAGATGACAGCCAGAACAAACTTCTTTCCGATTTTTTCTTCCGCCAACCAACACGTGAAATTTGGGAAGACATATTAGGCGGTGTCGTTAACCTAAGTCACGATTGGTTAGAGATACGTTTAACACACATGCGTTATACCAACAAACGTTTTGTAGGTGGTCAGCCGTCAATGTGGAATGGCAAAGATGAACGTGATGGTAAATTTTATGGCTTAGCTGTGAATGCTGATTGGGGTAACTTCTTTGTATTAACAGAGTTGAACCGCCTTGAGCTTGATAGTGACTTTGATACTTACATGGTAAGCGCTGGTTATCGCTTTGGTGATATAACACCATACGTGATGTATTCCGACTATGAGCAAAGCGGTACTGGTGACGTTGAAAAACATGACACTACAGCGGTTGGTGTTCGTTGGAACTTCCACCCTTCTGCAGCGTTCAAAGTTCAATACGACCGAGTAAAAGACGATTCGTTTGACTTTGCTGTAGCGGGCGACAGTAAAGCGCTTACGTTTGGCGTAGATGTAGTATTTTAGGAGGCAGCGATGAAAAAACTAACTTATCTAGCAGCTATGTTGCTATGTGCTCAGTCATATGCAGGCGTATCGGTTATTGTTCATCCTAGTAATAACAGCAGCTTTGATGATTCTACAATCAGCCGTATTTTTACGGGTAAAGAAAAGTCATTTTCTAACGGCAACAAGGTGATCCCCATTGGTCAAGAGTCAGGCAGTGCCGTCGCTGAAGAATTCAACAGCAAAGTATTGAACAAATCCTCAGCACAGTTAAAGGCATATTGGTCAAAGTTGATCTTTACGGGTAAAGGAACACCACCTAAAGAAGCGGCAAATGATGCAGAAGTAATTCAAAGTGTATCATCTAATCCTGATACAATCGGCTTTGTCTCTTCTGGCGCGGTCACTGGTGATGTCAAAGTTGTAAAAGAGTTTTAAATATACTCAACAACTTTATATTAAAAACTCGCTCGAAAGAGCGAGTTTTTTGCATTTAGTTATGTGATATTTCAATTTCTACAGTTTGTGAAATAGCGGAGAGATTACCAGCCAAGTCTTGTGCATAAATAGAGTAAGTGACTTTCCCTTGAGGTGGCCACGGATCAATGAATTGTGTCTCACTTGTGTGAGTGTACATTTGGCCATTTCTCGCAATCTTGTATAACTTTACCCCATAGTTATCTGTACTTGGCCGCCAGTTCAATTGCGCGCCGTAGGCTCCGTTAGTTTTCACCGTCAACGCTTGAGGTACTGAGGGGGGCTCACTATCTCCGGCTTGAGTAACTACCTGCTTGCTTGCGATAAGCACACCCGTTGTTTTATCGACGGCATCAATTTGATAGGTTATCTGCTGATTGAGAGACAACCAATTATCCTCAAAAGCATTGTTATCGCTAAGCGTGATCTTCTGAGAGTCTCTAGAAATGCTGTATTGAACAGGCCGCTCGAAATCGCTTAGTTGCCAACTCAACCTAACGCCATTGGTTTCATATATTGGTTGTGCAAACAGAGTTAAAGTTGGTAGGGGGCTAGGCTCAACAACTGGTGGTGGGGAGACATCATCAGGAGGTAGGATAATAGGATCGTCGTTATGTGCGACTTGCCTTTCACAAAGCGGCCACCAACAAGGGTTTTGCTCTATAAAGTTTAATACAGCATCGAATTTGACTGCACTTTGTCTAGGCTGAGTTTGATACTCTTTTAATGGAAAGGCGCCCCAGTCATCCCAACGCCCAATGCTTTCAAATACAATAAATAGGCCTGCGCCAGAAGCTTGCCAATCGGCAAGGTGCTCTGTAAATGCATTTGCCATTCTTTTATCGCGATTAGCTTCCAAAAATAGGGTCTTACTAATTTGTTCTCGCCCATCGCGCCTATCACCCGCGTAGGTTAAATGTTGGCCGCCTTCATATGCTGCGAGCATTAGGCCGTTTTGTTGTGCTAACTCAAGATTACCCGTGATATTGTCTTTTGCTTGGGCGAGGGCTCCGTGTTCGGGAGCCTGCCACCAAATAGGCTCTTCAGGGTTAAACGTTAATGATCGTAATAGTCCAGAATGCATTTCAGTAAATAGGTTGTCTAAGCCAGTTATCGGCTCTTTTGCCCATTCATTTAAAATTTCAAGATACTTTTGATCGGCAAAATACCCACCAAAATAACTACCCACTGCCAGTACATCCATATTGTCAGCACACTTGGTATTAACACCTGACGCGTAGATAGGGCAGTTGAGTGCTTGTTCGCTTATCCAAGGTACGCCGGTCTGGCCACCCATAACGCATTTTATACGACTCGCTTGGTCCGCGAATTCTGTTTTTACGATGTCGCATATTTGAGTGCTACGCATGCCGTAATAATTCATACGATACTCAATATCATGGTAATGAGTATTGGGCCAAAGTGCTTTTCCTTGCTCTTCTATGTAAATGGCATCATTAATGTACGGCCATGCGTTATTCCAAAGCTCATTACCATACTCAATGTAAATATCGCTTTGCTCATCAGCGGTACTTTTTAGAAGTTGCGCAAATTGTTGAACGTATTCATCATTTATCCTTACAGGCAAGTTATACCAACCTTCGGCATGCAGCGTATTTGCCATTGAAATAGCGACTTCGATAGGGCTTCCGCCGTTTAATGCCCAGCTTGCATAGTTGTACTTTGGTCGTTCATGCCAATTAATAATGGGGTTGTCGATTGTGCTTAGCAGTTGCATAAAACGTAGGGTTCTAAACTGCGACATGTCTTGTAAAAACAGCGGGTGAAAAACCCGCTGCGCATAACTTTGCTCAAATGGAATAAACATATCAGGCTCAGTACAATCACTTGCACTTTGGGCGAAGTCAGTTTCACTTGTGCTGCAACTACCTCCCGGTGCAATGATCCTCACGTTACGAATATAGTCGCCTGTATTGTTGGGGTCCGTACTATGAATTTGTAGGTGAAAATAGCTATTTTCCTCCATACGCACTACGTCTCGCCCTGGTACTGAGCTAATTAACTGAGGACCTGAGTAATAAAGCTCACCTTCACCTTCATACAAAATGACATATTCGCCTTTTGCGTAATGGGGGTTATCGTGAAAAATAATGGTCGTGACATAATGAAAAGGGGATTCGCTCGTCAATGAAGGCAAAGAACGCGGCCAACCTTGTTCATCTAAGTCTAGCAGTAACTGATCGCCAGTATTATATTCGTACGTAATTGCATTACTTGTTGCCCAAAGCTCACCACTTCCATTAGACGCATGCTTCATTACGTCTATTGTCGTCCATTGGCTCGACCAATAGTTTATGCCGGTGAGGTTGATGCCAACACCAGAGTTGATATTGCTTGCGACAGCATGGCTCGATGTAATCGCGAGCAATGCACAGATTAAAAACTTTTTCATGATTAAATGACCATTCCAATTGACCAAGATTTAATCATATAACAAAGCTTAAATATTACTGATAAGGCTAAAGGCTGGTTTTCTGTAAAGCGGTTCTGAGATTTAAGGCGTCTATCGCACGCAGTTATTGCGAATGTGGGAATGTCGACTCTACAGCTTTGCTAAAGTCTCGTATGAATTAGCATGTATTGACAAAAAATTAGGGAGGCTGCACGTAACAATAATGGGTAATCACGCTTTTGTCGTATTTATTTTTCCTTTACTAGTAATTAAAGTTTACACATTGCGATAAAAAAGAGTGGACCATGCCATGACTGAACAATTTAAATGGTCATATATTGGCATACTTGTCAGTGCCGTTGTTGGCTTAGTTGTTATGTCAAAAAGCAGCTTAAAAACACAAGAGCATGCGGTAAAGCTCACATCTATCAATGATGATAGTTATATCTTTACGCTTGTTAAGCCCGGTAATGCTAACTTATACAGACAAGAATCATGCACAGTGACTAATAAAGCCGACAAGCGATTTCTTAATGCACACAAAGGCACCATATATAAGGCGAATGTCAGATTTAGGATCGGTGATGAATCATGGAGCTATTGCTCATTAACGAAAGAGTCTGAACAGCAGTTTAAGCATGCCATTGATTCATTTTTTAGAGCTGGGTAATGTTTTCGTGACAGTTCCAATAAATATGCTTTTGATTCCTGAAAAGGTTGATAAGTAGCAAACAGCGAAATAATACACGCATCTATTTGTTCTTAGGATGAGCAAATTATCAAAGCACAAAGCACAGTGAGAAATTGCAACATGCATCAAAAAATAGGCTAAATTGCTAAATATGTAAGCTCTATAAATGTTTACCTTTTAAGGGGATTACAAGGAGAGCTTATATAAAAACACTATTTAACATAACGTAAATTATGGGAAGTTAAGCATATAACTGCACTTAACTTCTATAGTAACATTCTAATCCACCCAAAATGTCCAATACTAGACGGTATCGGACATTTTGGGGTTGTCTGTTGCTAATATGGTCAAAGTTATTGAGCTTGAAGTTTGTATGCCTTAGTATGTTTTCATACAAACAATATGAAGTATCGTTATATGGAATTTGTAAAACCCCTTGAACCGATATTGATTATCGACGACTCTCAAGACATTCGAGATTATTTGAGTAACATATTGAATGAACTTGGTTTCGAAGAGATTTTCGAGTCTGAAGATTTTGAATCGGCCAAAACCTTGTTATCTGAAACCCCGCCTAATGTTATTTTTTTAGATATTGAATTACCCGACACTGACGGCACGCAAATATTAGAGTTTATCAACGACAATTATCCAAACACGCATGTGATCATGTGTTCTGGCCACAACAGTTTAGAAAACGTTCAAAATACTTGGGAACTTGGCGCTAAAGGTTTTATCGCGAAACCATTTAATGCAAAAAAAGTTGATACAGTATTGAAACGCATAGAAATGATTGCATGAACCAAGTAATTGAACAAATAACGTCGCAGCTATCTCACATCATCTACGGTAAAGAATCACAAGTTAAACTCGCCATTTGTAGTTTGTTATGTCGCGGCCATTTGTTGATCGAAGACTTGCCTGGTATGGGCAAAACTACGCTGTCGCATGGTCTAGCCGATGTTTTGGGCCTGAGCTATCAACGTGTACAGTTCACGAGTGACCTATTACCTGCGGATGTAATCGGTACAATGATATTCAATACCAATGAGCATCAATTTACCTTTCATCCAGGCCCTGTTTTCAGTCAGTTATTATTGGCCGATGAAATAAATCGCGCAAGTCCAAAAACACAAAGTGCATTGCTCGAGGCGATGGAAGAACGACAAGTTACTGTGGATGGCGTTAGCCACCCTCTGCCAGAACCGTTTTTTGTAATCGCAACGCAAAATCCATTACATCAAGCGGGTACACACCCCCTGCCCGAATCTCAACTCGATCGCTTTTTTATGCGTATAAGTTTAGGTTATCCAAGTGAGGATGCTGAACGTAAATTGATACTTGGCATTAAGGATAATGAACCTTCTAAAGTCACCCAAGTTATTGATAGTAATAAATTAAAAAATGTACAAGAACAGGTTAAGTTGGTCAAACTCCCCAAGTCTGTAGTCGATTATATCCTTGCGCTTGTACGCTATACTCGAGATAGTGGTCGGTTTACCGATCCACTTTCTCCACGCACGAGCATCGCCTTGGGGAGCGCTGCTCGTGCTTGGGCGCTGATAGACAATAGAGATTACGCAACACAAGACGATGTGCAAGATGTATTTGCAAGTATTGCAGCACACCGCTTGAACATTCCGGTTCATATGCAAGACAGTGCGATATCGGACATTTTGAATGAGGTGAGCATTCCCCTTTAATGAACAAGATAACTAGCCGTGTATTTGAACGCTTAGTGAGCAAAAAACATTTGGGCTGCGAGATTATGCTCTCTCATAACAACATATATGTCTTGCCCTCAAAAATGGGGGTTGGCTTTATGGGGGTTGCAGCGCTCAACTTTGTGCTTGGTATTAACTATCAAAATAACCTGTTACTGGCCATTGCCTATTTAATGGTGATGCTTCTGATTGTGTCGCTCCTTTATGGTTTTGCGAATATGAGCGGAACAAAAATACAGTGTGTAAGCATTCATAGCGATTATGCGAGTGCACCACCGACTATCAATCTAGAGATCACTACCAAAAAACCACTATTAGACTTTCAAATTAAACACCGAAACTCGCATTTAGGTTTAACGTTAGGGCAAGTTTTAAAATCAACAATACAGGCTTTACCCGTCGCTTTGCCACGCGGAAAGCATAAAATTGGCCGGTTAAAATTCTTAAGTCATTATCCATTTGGTTTAGTTAGTGTCTGGAGTTATCTGTACATTGAAGAGTCAATATATGCCTACCCTAACCCGTTACCAACCGATGAAACCTGTCATTTCGTAATGGACAATAAGGGAGAGCTAGCCGGTGCAAAAGACTCATCTTTGAATGATGAATTTCAGCAGTTACTGCCTTATCAACAGGGTATGAGTATGCGTCGTGTATCTTGGCGGCACTATGCCAAAACTCAACAGCTTGTGCTCCAAAGTTATAAAGGCGAAGATGAAAAATGTACCTTGGGATACGACTTCGAGCAACTACAAGGTGACATTGAAGAGCGACTGTCAAAGCTAAGCTATTTGATATCCAACGCTGAGAAAATGCAAATTACTTACGCTTTAAAGCTGGGTCACTTGCAATTCAAAGCTAATAATGGCGAACAGCATAAAGTTCGCTGCATGGAGGCTCTTAGTGAATTCCAATAATTTATTGGTGTCATTCAGTTACTTATTACTTACATGGATGCCGATAACTGACTTTGGCGTGCTATTTAACATAACAATGACGTTGCTTGCAATTTGGCATGTCATTTTAGTGTATCGCGAACAAATTGGGGTTCGTACTTCTTGGCTTAACCTGCTCGCTTTGGTTGGTATGGGGATCACCGCATTATCGGCCGGATTATCAAACTCAGTATCCTTGTTTGTTGCACTGATGCTCTTAGCTTGCCAGCTGAAAGTGTTACAAGCCAATTCTAAAAGGCTGTGGCGACAAATATTTGTTCTCAATTTTTTCAGCATTCCTTGCGCTTTTTTGTTTTCACAAAGCTTATATATCACCCTTTTTGTATTTGCATTTTTAGTCATCAATTTGGCTTTAATGCTACAGCTTGAGCAAAAAAAGCCAATATTTAAGTTAACAAAGTTTGTATTTTCTAAGCTTTTGTTTAGTGCTGTTTTAAGCGCCGCTTTAATCATATTTTTACCTAAGTTGCCCGCATTTTGGCAGTTACCAGGACCAAATTTAGCAAAAACGGGTCTGTCTGAAGATGTTGATCCATTTAATATTGCTGCGCTATCTCAATCGGATGAATTGGCTTTCAGAGCTATTTTGAGCAATCAAGAACAAATCCAAGCCCCGCTCTATTGGCGTGCCATTGTCCATGAAAAGTTTGATGGCACTCAATGGAAGATGGCAGATTTACAGCATGTACCAGCGTCTTCAACTGAGCGTGACAACTCAACGTTTTACACCATTTATGCCGAGCCCAGTAACACACCATGGCTGTATGGACTAGGCTATGCGTTCAGTTCAACTTCTGGCGTTGTGACAAACTATTTTGGTACTTTATATCGAACTGAGCAGCTAAGTAGTACCTTCGAATATTTAGCGTATAGCGCAAACAGTCTAAAACAACCGCACATAACCAGACGTGAGTATAGGCGCAACACTGAGTTCCCTGCATCGCTTAACCCCAAAGTACAAGCATTGGCAAAACAATGGGACTTGAAAAGCGCTGATACAGCGGCCTTTGTTACATTAATGAAAAACTACTTTTTGCAGCAACAGTTTAGCTATACGTTAACACCGCCGACTGCACTATCCAGTCATGTCATTGATGAATTTGTGTTTGAAAATAAGCGTGGGTTTTGTGGGCATTATGCAGCGACCGCAGCCTTAATGATGCGTGTTGCTGGTATTCCTGCGCGTTTAGTATCTGGCTATCTTGGTGCGGAATACAATCAAACGGAAAACTATTACAGCGTGTATCAATACGACGCACATGCTTGGGTTGAATATTATGTGCCAAACCAAGGTTGGGTAAGTCTTGACCCGACTGGGTGGGTGTCGCCTGAACGTTTACAAGGCTCACTCTCACAGCTTCAACCTTTGTCAGACGAATTCAAATCTAATTTAGGCATAGGGTTAGCCGCTTGGTCTAACTTTCCTGCTATTAATTGGCTTAGGTTGCAACTTGAACAGTTAGACTACCAATGGACGCGCTGGGTTTTGAATTTTGATCAAGATAAACAAACAAGCTTACTCACAACTTTATTTGGTGAGCGCGGCAAATTTCTGTCTGGACCTTTAATAATTATCGCGTTAAGTTTGGTGTTTTTGCTGTGGTACTGGATTGTTTTTTTGCAAAACAAAGTAAAAGAGCCATTAGCAGTTCAGCATTACAGAGCTTTATTAGCTTGCTCCAAAACGGACCTTAATCAGTTAGGACCAAAACAATCAATCGCCCATTTACAGGCCGAATTTCCAGAAAGTGGCGAAGAATTAGACCAGTTTTATCACAATTTTTCAGCAAATCGGTATCTAGGTAAAACATTTAACAAAAATCAAAACATTCAAGCTAAAAATTTGATAAATTCAATAAAAACAAAAGCAAAGAGAAAAATATGAATGCAGTAATTATCGGGGTTCTATTGATGCTCGGACTCACGCTTGTGCGCGTGAATGTCATAGTAGCGATGACGGTCAGTGCGATGGTGGCCGGACTAAGTGCTGGACTTGGACTAGCTGACACTATGAATGCTTTTAATAGCGGCTTATCTGGCGGTGCTGAAATAGCCCTAAGCTATGCTATGTTAGGTGGGTTTGCTGTCGCAATATCCAAATCGGGTTTAACGCATATTTTGGCACAGAGACTATTAAGTATCGTTGATAATTCAGATGAATCACATACGCGAGTCCTCAGCATTACCATCATGACGATTATCTTGTGCTGTGCAATTGCTTCGCAAAACTTAATCCCTGTACACATCGCATTTATTCCAATTTTGATCCCACCACTATTAACGATATTAAACAAACTCAACATAGATAGGCGCGCTATCGCGTGTATTCTTACATTTGGTTTGGCGACCTCTTACATGGTGTTGCCTTATGGCTTTGGCGGTATCTATCTCTATTCTATTTTGCATAAGAACCTTGTTGATAATGGGCTTAATGTAATTAATACCCAAGTGCCTATGGCCATGATCATCCCTGCATTTGGCATGTTTATTGGGTTATGTATTGCGGTGTTTTTTAGTTATCGTAAAGGTCGCGATTACAAGCATAACGAAGCATCTGAGGTTGCTGAAGCTAAAATGGTCGAGAATCCTAAAAAGGTCATGATCATAGGTAGTATTGCTGTTATTTGCTCTCTTGTTGCGCAAAATGTCAGTGGCTCCATGATTTTAGGCGGCCTTGTAGGCGTGATGATGTTTAGCGTATTTGGTATCGTAAAGTGGGAGCAAAGCTCTGATGTCTTTAGCCGCGGCGTTGCCATGATGGCTATGATAGGCTTTATTATGATTTCGGCGCAAGGCTTCGCGTCGGTGATGAAAGCAACTGGAGATGTTGCAGCTTTGGTATCGGCTTGCGCTGATTTTATCGGCGATAATAAACCTTTGGCTGCAGCAATGATATTAATAGTCGGTTTATTGATCACGATGGGTATTGGTAGCTCGTTTTCGACAGTACCAATTATTGCTACTCTTTTTGTACCACTTTGTATGGAAGTTGGTTTTTCTGTCATGGCAACCGCAGCTCTAGTTGGTACGGCGGGAGCGCTAGGTGATGCAGGCTCCCCTGCTTCAGATTCTACATTGGGGCCGACATCTGGCTTAAACGCAGATGGCCAGCACGATCACATTTGGGACTCAGTCGTACCCACATTCATTCACTTCAACCTCCCGTTACTCGCCTTTGGCTGGGTCGCCGCTATGGTACTTTAACCGAATCGTATTTTGCATTTTGCAACGCGCTTTGCAGTCAGCGCGTTGCACAGCCCCTTAACACTTCCTTGCTCCAACCTAACCAACTGTTTTAAATAAAATTAAAATCATATTCAAAAATCGCATTCTTTTTGCTGCATCTAAACATCATAAAGCAAAATGAGCGCGAGACTATGGCAAACATTACTGTCGTTGGAATGGGTTACGTGGGGTTAGCGAACGCATTGTTATTAGCACAACATAATAATGTATGTACTTTAGATACTAATGTAGACAGAGTAAATTTAACTAACCAGAAAATATCACCGATTGCTGATACAGAAATTAGTGAGTTTATAGAGCATGTTGCAAACCCATTGTTTGCAACACGCGATCCCTATTTAGCGTATGGGAAAGCAGACTTTATTGTTGTTGCGACGCCAACCGACTACAACCCAGAAACGAATTTTTTTGATACTTCGAGTGTTGAGCAAGTTATAGACCAAGCTAGACAACTTTCTCCTAAAGCGACGATTATCATCAAGTCTACCGTTCCTGTGGGATTTACGGAGCGTATGCAACGGCGACACAACACACCGCATATCATCTTTTCACCGGAGTTTCTTCGCGAAGGCAAAGCACTGTATGACAACTTGTATCCTTCTAGGATCATTGTTGGTAGTAAGTCTAGCGAAGCGAGAACATTTGCGCAGCTATTAGTGCAAGGCTCGTTCGACACCAATGTGTCGGTGTTGATGACGCATAGCAAAGAAGCGGAAGCTATTAAGTTATTTTCAAATACTTACTTGGCCATGCGTGTCGCATTTTTTAATGAACTTGATACTTACGGTGAAATTAAGGGTTTGGATACCCAACAGATCATTGACGGTGTTAGTTTAGATCCACGCATTGGTAAGCATTACAACAACCCTTCATTTGGTTATGGTGGCTATTGCCTGCCTAAAGATACCAAGCAGTTACTTGCCAATTTTGATGGCGTGCCAAGCAATATAATCGGCGCTATTGTGGAAGCGAATGTAACAAGAAAAAATTATATCGCAGAGACTATTTTGACTAAAGGTGCGAAGAAAATTGGTGTGTATCGCCTAATTATGAAAACTGATTCTGATAACTTCAGAGAGTCAGCTATTTTGGATATTATTTCCTATTTACATCAATCAGGCGCCGAGGTTGTGGTATATGAGCCTAAGCTCGCACAACCATTTAGTGAAGAATTTGCACTTTGTAATTCTTTTGAAGACTTCAAAAATGGATGCGATTTAATCATTGCAAATCGGACTCTGTAACTAAATCTGTGTAACTGCCTATTATTAATCCTTAAAAAGGGTTTAGGATAGGCAATGATGAATAAGAAAGAACTGGAAGC